>JAVJTC010000042.1 GCA_040219085.1 Acidimicrobiales bacterium | reverse complement strand
CGGGGATCGCCCGTCCCACCCGCTTTGAAGGCGGGGGAGCCCACCAGGTACTCGTACACCTCCACGCCGGGCGTGCGCCCGGGAACCGGCCGTCTCAGACGGCGAGAAGGTCGCGCGCTCCCGTGTCCGAAGAGGGATGGCGCAGCTTCGACATCGCCCGGGCCTCGATCTGGCGGATCCGTTCCCGGGTGAGGTTGAAGTGCTCGCCCACCTCTTCGAGGGTGCGGGGCTCACCGCGGTCCAGACCGAACCGGAGCTTCAGGATCTCACGCTCACGCTCGTCGAGAGGAGCGAGCAGGCGAGCGATCTCCTCGGGCAGCAGCGACGTGGCAGCGACCTCGAAGGGGGAATCGGCGCTGCGGTCCTCGACCACGTCGCCAAGCTCCGCGTCGCCGTCTTCGCGCAACGGCTCCGACAGCGACAGCGGCTCGGCGGCGAAGCGCAGGGCCTCGGTCACCTTGTCCTCGGGCATCTCGACCTCTGCCGACAACTCGGCGAGTGTGGCCGGGCGGCCGTACTTGATCTCCAGGCGGGCCCGGGCCTTCTGGAGGCGGGCCAGTGTGTCGCCGGCGTGGACGGGCAGGCGGATCGTGCGACCGGTGTTCGCGATGCCACGGGTGATGGCCTGGCGGATCCACCAGGTGGCGTAGGTGGAGAACTTGAAACCCTTGCGCCAGTCGAACTTCTCGACGGCGTGCATCAGGCCGAGGTTGCCCTCCTGGATCAGGTCCAGGAGAGGCAGACCGGAGGCCTGGTACTTCTTGGCGATCGACACGACGAGGCGCAGGTTGGACTGCACGAAGGTGCGTTCCGCCTCTTCGCCGCGGCGGATGGTGCGGCGCAGTTCACGTTTGCGCGCCGCGGTAGGGGACTCCTCGGCGGCCATTTCCTCGCGCCCTGCATTGCCCGCCTCGATCTCCTGGGCCAGTCTGACCTCGTCCTCTTTGGTGAGGAGTGGGTACTGGCCGATGTCGGTCAGATAGAGGCGTACGAGATCCTCTTCGTCTCGTTCGACACGCTCTTTCGGCACACTGCAGCCTTTCGCGTTCTGTCGCTACCCGAGCCACCGGTGAATGCCGTCCGGCGACGCTGCCGAACCGAACCCACCCGGTCGCGAACCCCTTCCGGGGATAACCTGGTGACACCATACCGATGCGGTCAAGCGTCACCACCCGAGGGGCCCATGTCGGCTATATGGGCCGCCACAGCGGCCACCCGATCCCCGTCCACACCGGCTGCGAGCGGGGCCACGAGCGCAGCGGCGCTCGACGTCTCGTCCTCCACGTCCGCGAAATGCGCGCGGATCACGCGCCGCATCGGCGCGTCGGCGATCTCACCGGATCCCGCGAGCAGCGCCTCCAGCCCGGCATGCAGCGCGGGCAGGACGACGTCGGCCGCGACTGCGAGCCGGGTGGCTGTGTCGAGGTCTGCGCCGTCGAGGTCGCCGAACACCGCCTGCCACGGTTCGGCCCCGCGGATTCGCGTCGGCGCGTCCAGCTGCGGTGAGGTAGGCAGGAGGTCACGCCAGGCGGGGGCCCACGTGCCGTGGCGACGCGATGCGACCGCCCAGTGGACCCGCGCGGCGGGGTCCGGTTCGTCGGTCGACCACCGACCCCACGTCGTGAACAGGGCGTCGCAGATCCAGACCATCTCCCCGCACGCGTCTGCGGCCTCCTCGATGGGAAGGTGCACGTTCACCGTCCGCCGACGCCGCGGTAGTGGTTGGTGATGGGCATGCGTCGGTCACGCACGAACGCCTTAGCGCTGACCTTGGGCCCCAGCGGGCTCTGACGCCGCTTGTACTCGGCGATGTCGACGAGACGGGCGATGCGGTGCACGAAGCTCGCCTCGTGTCCCTCGGCGACGAGGTCCGCGGGCGTCTTGTCGTGTTCGACGAGCGCCTCGAGCACAGGATCGAGGACCTCGTAGGGAGGCAGCGACTGGTCGTCGCGTTGGTCGGGTCGCAGCTCGGCCGACGGTGCCTTGTCGATCACCGTGACCGGGATCACCTCGCTGCCGGCCCGGCGGTTGTGTTCACGTGCGAGCTCGTAGACACCGAGCTTCCACACGTCGCTGATCACGGCGAAGGCGCCGGCCGTGTCGCCGTAGAGGGTCGAGTAGCCGACCGCCAACTCGCTCTTGTTGCCCGTGGTGAGCACGAGCCAGCCGTTCTCGTTGGCCACGGCCATGAGCAGGACACCGCGCAGACGGGACTGCAGGTTCTCGTCTGTGAGGTTGGGATCGCGGTCGCCGAAGAGGTCGGTGAACATCGCCTCGTAGGCGGTGTGCGCGGCCTCGATGGACACGACGTCGTGGGTGATGCCGAGGTTCTCACACAGGGCGAGGGCGTCGTCCACCGAGTGGTCCGAGGAGTGCCGCGACGGCATCAGGATCCCGTGCACCGCTGCGGGCCCGAGCGCGGTCGCGGCCACCACGGCGACGACCGAAGAGTCGATGCCGCCGGACAGTCCGATGCAGACCTTGTCGAATCCGTTCTTGAGCACGTAGTCGCGGGTACCGCACACCACCGCGTCGTAGATCTCCGCGATGCCGCCGGTCAGTTCCTCGTGGCGGGGAGCCGAAGGCGCCGACGCGGTGGAGAGACGCGTCGCCGGGACCTCGGTGACGGGCAGGAGAGTGGGCCGGGCCGCGCCCGCCTCCACGTCGACGACCAGGACGTCCTCCGCGAAGCGCTTCGCGCGGGCGACGACCTCGCCGACCGCGTCGAGCACGAACGAGGTGCCGTCGAAAACCAGCGAATCCTGCCCCCCGACCGTGTTCACGTAGACGAGTGGGACGCCGGCTCCGGCCAGTCGACGGCGGGCGACCTCGAGGCGACGGTCGTGCTTGCCCGCGCGGAACGGCGACGCGTTCAGGTTCAGAATCATGCGTGCACCCGCGGCCACGAGGCGGTCTACGGCGCCATCGTCGACCCACATGTCCTCGCAGATCGAGATGCCGACCACTATCCCGTCGACGGAGAAGAGCGTGTCCGGTGAACCGGCGACGAAGTAGCGCTCCTCGTCGAACACCCCGTAGTTGGGGAGGTTCGTCTTGTGGACCATCCCGACGACGCCACCCCGGGCACAGACCGCCGCGGCGTTGGCCACGCCGCGATCGTCACTGTGGGGTGAACCGATGACGGCAACACAGTCGCCGGTGCGCTGGGCCAGCTTCTCGAGGGCGGACGCGCAGTCCGCGACGAAGCGCGGCTTCAGGAGCAGATCCTCGGGCGGGTACCCCGAGATGGCCAACTCGGGGAACACGGCGAGATCACAGCCTGCGGCCGTCGCTGTGTCGAGCGCGGCCGAGATCCGTTCGACGTTGCCGTCGAGGTCGCCGACGACCCCGTCGAGCTGGCACAGCGCTACCCGCAGGCGCCCGTTCTCGTCGACCGATGACACGCCCTCAGGCTAATGGGACCCGGCCACCGTGCCCGGCCCGTTGCTGCAAGCTCGATCCGGTCATCTCGCCGGCGTGGGTGGTCATGCTGGGGCAGCGCGCTGCGCCTGGTCGACCAACTGCTGGACCCGCTGAAAGGAGATACCGAGCAGGTCGGCGACGTCTCGGCGTGAGAGCCCGTTGTCGGTGAGTTCGCGAACCGCTTCGAGGGTCGCAGTCGCCGCCGCTTCGAGGACCCTCTCGGCTTCCTCGCGGGCAGGTAGGGCGAGATCCAGGGGCGAGGTGACCCACGTCGGGTACTCGTCGATGACGACGAGCTCGTCGATGTCGAACCACAGCTCGGCGGCCTCACGGATCTTGGCCCGGGTGGTCGCGAGGCTGCGCGCCCAGGTGTGGACGCGCGGTTCCTCGGCGAGCTCGGCCAGCCAGTTGCCCTCGGCGTCTCGTTCGTAGCGGGCGGTGCAGGTGGTCATGATTGGAGCCAATTCGGGCCGAGGCAGGAGTCGAGGTCCCGCTCGATACTGCGGAGCGTTCCCTTGGGTATGTCGCCGGAGTGAACCGGCACCACCGTCTGGCACTCGCCACATCGCCAGATCTGGTGGCTGCCCTTCTGGCGGACCACCTCGCAGCCGAGGCGACGAAGTGCTCTGGTTAGTTGTCGAGCGGTCACGGCTCGGTGTCTACCGTACTGAACGCTCGACCGTCAATGGAACTAGACGACAGTCGGCCACCGCCGAAGGTCCTCGCGACCGGGCGCGTAGGCACTCAGGTCAGCGGCGCCGCGCCCCGGATCCGGTGGGTCGGATCGAGCTGCGAAGTCGCCCGGCACCAAGCGACCACTCTGGGAGTGCTCACGTGAATGGGATCTTCCTCGTCTCGGACCGCTGCTCACGGGACGGGGTGGAGTTCATGGCCTCCAGCCGGGCACACTGGCGATCCTGACGACTTGCTGACCGTTGCCCATTGTGAACGCCGTGTGAAACGCGGTGCCTCCTGAGTGGCACGCCGAGACAGGTGCGAGCATGACGAGCGTGGAACCCAAAGAGGAATACGTCCTCCGCACGGTCGAGGAGCGCGGCGTACGGCTGATCCGGCTCTGGTTCACCGACGTGCTCGGACAGTTGAAGTCGGTCGCCATATCCCCCGCCGAACTCGAGAGCGCGTTCTCCGAGGGCATGCAGTTCGACGGGTCGGCCATCGACGGCTTCAGCCGGGTCACCGAGTCCGACGTCCTGGCCATGCCCGACGCCAACAGCTTCGAGCTTCTCCCGTGGGCCCCGGTGACGGAACCCGTCGGCCGCATCTTCTGCGACATCGTCGGCCTCGACGGCGAACCGTTCAAGGGCGACCCCCGTGGGGTGCTCAAGCGAAACCTGGCCCAGGCCCGCGAGCAGGGCTACACGTTCTTCGCCGCCCCCGAGATCGAGTTCTTCTACTTCCGCAACGACGACCCGTACTCCCCGCCCGAGCCCCTCGACCGCGCCTCGTACTTCGACCTGACCACGGCGGACATCGCCAACGACGTCCGCAAGCAGACCATCCACAACCTCGAGGCGATGGGGATCCCCGTCGAGTACTCGTTCCACGAGGACTCGCCGTCCCAGCACGAGATAGATCTGCGCTACACCGAGGCGCTCGACATGGCCGACAACGTCATGACGCTGCGACTCATCGTGAAGAAGATCGCCCTCGAGGCGGGCATCTACGCGACGTTCATGCCCAAACCCCTCGACGAGGTGCAGGGGTCGGGTATGCACACCCACCTCTCGTTGTTCGAGGGCGACCGCAACGCGTTCCACGACGCGTCGGACCCCTACGGCCTCTCCGAGGTCGGCCGTTCCTTCATGGCGGGGCTCCTACGCCACGCCCGGGAGATGTCGGCGGTCACGAACCAGCTCGTCAACTCCTACAAGCGGCTCGTCATGGGCGACGAGGCCCCACTGTTCGTGACCTGGGCCCGCAACAACCGCTCGGCACTCGTGCGCCTGCCGGTTGCGAAGTCCGGCAAGGACGCCTCCCGGCGCCTCGAGTACCGGGCGCTCGACTCGGCGGCCAACCCGTACCTCGCCTACTCGGTGCTGTTGGCCGCTGGTCTCAAGGGTGTCGCCGAAGGCTACGAACTGCCCGACGAGGCGAACGTGGACCTGTCGACGCTGTCGTGGCGCGCCGCCCGCGAGGTCGGGATCTCGCCGCTGCCCGGATCGCTGACCGAGGCCCTCGACGAGATGGAGAAATCGGAACTCGTGCGCGCTGCACTCGGCGATCACATCTTCGAGTGGTTCCTGCGCAACAAGCGGGCAGAGTGGGCGGCCTATCAGCGCAGGGTCACGCCATTCGAGATCGAGCGCTACCTGCCGAACTGGTGACCCCTGACCATGGAACCACTTCTCGTCTTCCCCGACCCGGCTCCTCCTGAGCTCGCGCAGACACTGGATCTGGCCGGCTACTCGTGGAAGGCCGTCTCCGACGCAACCGGCGCCGATGCCGACGAACCGGCCGACGGCTGGGTGGGTGCGCTGATCGTCGCGGACGAGGACCCCGACGGGGCGTTCGCCCTGTGTCGCACGCTACGCAAGCGCGATGTTCCCCTGGCGCCGCTGATGCTTCTGGTCACCGGTCGCCAACTCGAGGACCTCGAACACCGCAACGACCTCTTCGACGACTTCTGCCTCACGCCGTTCCACCCCCGTGAGCTCGAGGCCCGCCTGCGTCACTGCTTCTGGCGTGCCGGCCAGGGCACCCGACCCGAGGTCATCGAGTACGGCGAACTCGTGTTGAACCTGGAGACCTATCAGGCGGCGATGGGCGACCGTCCGCTGGACCTGACCTACATGGAGTACGAGCTGTTGAAGTTCCTCTCCTCGCACCCGGGAAAGGTCTTCACCCGTGAGACGCTGCTCAGCCGGGTGTGGGGCTACGACTACTTCGGCGGCGCCCGCACCGTGGACGTCCACATACGGCGCCTGCGGGCCAAGCTCGGCGAGGAGCACGCCGGTCTGATCCAGACAGTGCGCTCGGTGGGCTACAAGTTCGGCCAGTCCCGCTGGGCCCCCTAGTCCACGTCGCGAACCCGACTCGCCCCTGAGCCACCCGTCAGATCTCGTCGAGGACGCCGGCCTCTTCGGCGCGGGCGATGATCTCGAGGCCGAGCACCGAGAACGCGAAGTAGACGACCGCACCGCTGAGCACGGCCCAGCCCCACGTGTAGCCGACGATGCCGACGACCAGCCCGGCGATCCCGATCAGCGGCGCGGCCAGGCCGCTGAACCCGAATCCGACCTTGACGAACGCTGCGGTGACAGCGGACCGCCGGAGCAGACCGATCGACCAGGTGAGAGTGCCGGAGACGGTGAGTGCAACGGCGATCCAGCCCATCGTGCCGACCCACCAGTTGACCAGCGAGAACGCGATCGAACCGACGAGCATCAGGATCGCGAGGACGTTCAGGTCGCCCGCCGCAGCACCGCCGAGCTCCTCGTCGCTCAGTTCCTCGGCCATCAGCGCAAGGTAGCCAACCCGGACGGAAGTAGGGGCCGGCGCCGACCGGGAACTGTGCGCCGCCGCCCGGAGACGGGGCCTCCAGAAGCGGACCACTGACAGGCCGCGGCCGACGGCAGGTGCACGTCATCGTCGCCCGGCGACGAAGGCCCCTCAGGCGCCCACGACGATCGTGGCGCCGACGAACTCGACGCTGAACGCCTCGCACCACACAAGCGCCGTGTAGGCGCCCGGCGCGAGCTCGGTGCCCTGCAGTTCGTAGTTCTGGTCGCCGACGTTGCCCTTCAGCGCCCCGAGATGGATCGAACCGTCGGACAGCGACGTCTGGTCGGCCCCCGGCACGAGGTACACCTCGAGGTCGGGACCGTTCTGGATGTCGAAGTTCTCGAAGCGCAGCACGAGCGAACCGTCGGGGTTCTCGAAGATGCCCGCATCGCCGGTCCCGTCGTGTCCGGCGAGCCCGACGAAGCTACCGGCACCGAGCAGCACGGGTCCCGGTGGCGGAGCGGGTGGTTCCTCCTCGGCCGGTGAAGCCGCCGGTTGCTCCTCCTCGACCGTCGGTTCTCCGGTGGTCGACTCGTCCGCCGGCGTGGTCGGTTCCTCGTCGACCGGCGCAGCGGGTACAGAAGTGTCGGTCGCCGGCGGCGTGGGGTCGGTCGTCGGCTCCTCGCCGGTTTCAGGGCCGGGCGCCGCGGGGGCTGCAGGAGTCTCGTCGTCGTCGGCCAACTGCGCGGCGATCGAGGTCGAGAAACTCTCGTCGACCACGTCGTCGATGAAGTACGGCGAGAGCAGCCACCAGTTGACGATCGCGAACGGCACCACCAGGACGATCACCCGTAGGACCGCAGGCACGCGGAACCACAGCATTGCGACGAATGCGACCGCGGCGAGGGCCGACCCGCCGACGGTGAACAGGACGGTCCGCTCGTTCTCGAACGGGGCCTCGAGGATGTCCGGCTCGAGAATGACGAGCAGGAGCATGAACGCCGCGATGACTGCGCCGACGAGGATCTCGAAGCGGGTGATCCGGCCGATCAGCCGTCGCACGAGAGAGTCGGTGGCAGCAGCGTCGTCGCGGCTGGTCGCTGGAGGAGTCGGGGTGTCGATCGTCATGCGTTACCAACGCACCGGGCCCTCAGATGGTTCCGACTCCACGCGGCGCTGGACCTCCCTCCGACCTGCATCAACTTCGACCTCTCGAACGCGTGTCTCAATTTCCTCAACGGCATCCAGGTTGCCGGAGCGATGATCGCGTCCGGTGTCGCCGAGTATGCGCTGATCGTCGACGGCGAAGGCTCCAGCGGGGCTACGACTACTTCGGCGACGCACGCACCGTCGACGTGCACATCCGACGGCGACCGGGGCCGCAGCAGGGCTAGTTGTCAGCCGGAAGCACGAATCCCTCGACGTGTGACCAGAGGTTCGTCGCCGCGTCGTAGCGCACGATCGCAGCGCCACGTCCGCACGCATGGCCGGCCGGGCCCTCGCCACACTGGACCCGGCCGATCGCCCCGTAGTCGAGGGGGTCCTCGCCGGTCGACTCGGCCGCGGCCTCGAACGACGCGTGTGACAGGTCCCCGTCCAGTCGGTCGAACACGTCCAGGAACGCCAGGGTCGAGTAGTACGCGTTCAGGCTGAACTGGCTCGACGCCTCTTCGGCTCCCGGACCGGTGTACGCGCTCGCACGCTCACGCCAGGCGTCGACGCCCGGGTCGTCGAGGTCGGGCAGGGCCATGTCGGTCGCGGCGAGGAGACCGTCGGTCGCGTCCGCGGGCTCGCCCACGAAAGCGTCGCTGTTCGCGTTGGCGACGGCGCCGGCGCGCGTGGTGCAGACCGGACCGGTGAACCCGGCGTTGCGCAGGGCCGCGACCACCTCGAGCAACGTCGGGTACATGACGTTGATCACGACCGCATCCGGATCTGATCCGAGTATCGCCTCCACAGCGTCCGCAACGCTCGCAGCCGAAACGGTCGGATCGTCAAGGGGCGAGACCGAGAACGGGTGGAGCGGGACCTCGGTCGTCTCAATACCCGAGACCGCCGACTGGAGACCCGCGGGAGCGAACGGGGAGGTGTAGACCGGGTTCGAGGCGGGTCCGACCACTGCCAACCGGCGGGCGTCGGATGCAGCGAGATGGTCGACACACACCCGGATCTGCTCGGACTGCAGCGGATCCACCAGGTAGACGTCGGCCGTCTGAGGAAGGGTCCCTGACGAGTGGTCCCAGGAGATCACCCCGGCGGCCGAGAACACCCGCCAGACGTCCGGTGCGTAGGTGGAGGCCGTGAACTGCTCCAGGACGGCATAGGGCCCGACCTCCTCCGTGAGCAGAGGGGCGGCCGCCAGGCTGTCCTCGGGATCGAAGCCACCGTCGGCCACGACGAGATCGAACGTGCACCCGTCCACGCCGCCGGCCGCGTTCGCGTCGTCGAGGGCCATACGGATCCCCGCCTCGAAGGCCCGACTCGATCGGACGGATGGATCGAAACTCAGTGGCAGGAACGTCGCGAGCGTGACCACGCCGGCGCCGAGATCGACCCCTGACGGCACGTCGGTCGTGAGCGAACCACAGACGCCATCGAATACCGGCGTCGGCTCTGGCGTCGGTGTGGGCTCCGGCGTCGGTTCCGTTGTCGGCGTCGCCGTGGCTGTCGGTTCTGGCGTCGGCGAGGGGGTCGTGACCGCAACCTCGGTCGGCGTGTTGGCGGCATTCTCCTCGGAACCTCCGCCATCGCCACCGCCTCCGCACGCGGCGGCGATCAACGCGAAGACTGCGACGAGCAACGTCCTGCAAGAACCCTGGTTCCATAACACGCCGGCGACGATAGCGACCCCCGTCCTGGTCTCCGGCAACGACCTGACACCGGTCGGCGGCTTCGGCGACCCCGCGCAGGTAACCTGAATGATGCCCTCGACCGGAAACGCCGACTTTGCATTCGACGATCTGGGGGTCATGTCCCTCACCAGGTGCGAGGCGCCCATCGTCGTCACGTCAGCCGAGATCGACGAGCGTCTCGCCCCGCTGTACGAACGCCTCGGAACCCGCCCCGGGCTCCTCGAGTCCGTCGCCGGAATCATCGAGCGCCGCTACTGGCCCGAGGACGTCTCGTTCACCGACGCCGCCGCAATGGCGGGACGCCGCGCGCTCGAAGAGTCCGGCGTACCGACCTCGCGCATCGGTCTCGTCATCGACACGAGCGTGTGCCGGAAGTTCCTCGAACCGTCGAGCACGGTGGCGGTCCACGCGGAGCTCGACCTTCCTCCGACCTGCATCAACTTCGACCTCTCCAACGCTTGTCTCGGTTTCCTCAATGGCATCCAGGTCGCGGGCGCGATGATCGCGTCCGGTGTCGTCGAATATGCGCTGATCGTCGACGGCGAGGGCTCTCGCGAACTCCACGAGAACACGATCCGCCGGCTCCTGGCCGACGACGCCACGACCGAGGACCTCTTCGCGAGCTTCGCGTCGCTGACCCTCGGGTCCGGGGCCACCGCCGCGGTTCTCGGCCCTCACTCCGCCCACCCCGGAAGTCATCGCGTCCTCGGCGGCTTCTTCCGGGCCGACACCGTGCACCACGAACTCTGCGTCGGGTCCCTCGACGGGATGAGGACCGACACGGCGGCCCTCCTCGAAGCCGCCACCAAGCTGGCATCGACCTGCTGGAGCGAGATCGGTCACGAGCACTGGCGGGACCAGATCGACCACTACATCCTGCACCAGGTCTCCAAGGTGCACACCCAGGCGATAGTCACCGCACTCGACCTCCCCGCGGACCGCATCCCGACCACCTTCCCCATGTTCGGAAACATCGGCCCGTCATCCATCCCGTTCACGCTGGCGAGCATCGCCGACGACATCGCACCGGGCGAACGGGTCCTGTGCATGGGAATCGGCTCGGGCCTGAACGTGGCCACGATCGAACTGATCTGGTGAACCCCGGCGCCACCCGGCCGGGCCCGCTTCCGGGGCTCCGCCCCGAGTGGTCCCGGGTGGTCGACGCCCCGGGCAGCGACGGACGCACCCACACCTGGCACGTCCTCGACAACGGGGTCGTCGACCCCGAGCTGACCGTGCTGTGCGTCCACGGCAATCCCTCGTGGAGCTACCTGTGGCGCCGTGTCCTGCACGATGCGCCACCCGGCGTGCGCGTGATCGCCCCCGACCACCTCGAGATGGGCTGGTCCGAGCGGACCGGGGCGGTCCGGCAACTCGCGAGGCGCATCGAAGACCTCGGTGACCTCACCGACTTCCTCGGCCTCGATGGTCCGGTCGTCACCGTCGGCCACGACTGGGGAGGGCCGATCAGCCTCGGGTGGGCCGCCCGTCATCGCGGGCAGCTCACGGGCATCGCACTCGCGAACACGGCCGTACACCAGCCCGCCGGCGCCCATGCTCCCGGCCTCATCCGGCTCGCGCGCCGGTCCGCGGTGACACCGTGGATCACGTCGCACACCACGGCGTTCATCCGCGGAGCCTGGGCGATGTCCCCACCGCGCCTCGACGCTGCGGTCCTCGACGCCTTCCTCTCGCCGTACCGCACCCGTGCACGCCGACATGGGATCCGGGACTTCGTGGAGGACATCCCGCTGGACCCCTCACACGAGAGCGCCGAGACCCTCGACGACGTCGCCGGGTCCCTCGAATCCCTCGACGGGCTCCCGGCGCTGATCTTCTGGGGGGCGAAAGACCGGGTCTTCTCCGACATCCATCTCCACGACCTCGAGGGACGGCTCCCCACCGCCGAGGTCCACCGGATCCCCGATGCGGGCCACTACAGCACCGAGCACCCTGACTTCACCACGACGCTGTTCTCGTGGATGGCGACGCCGCAGCCTGCGCCATCCTCGGCCGGCCCCGTGAAGCGCCGGCCGATCTGGCGACCTCCCCCCGACGCGGCGACCGGGCCGGCCGTCGTCGAACTGGGCGGCGGCGGTCACACCCTCTCGTTCGAGGACTTCGAGAGCGGCGTCGACGGTGCCGCTGCAGGGCTCGCCGCCCACGGTGTCCAACCCGGTGACCGGGTGGCGCTGATGGTTCCCCCCGGCGTCGATCTCACTCTGGCGCTCTTCGGCTGTTGGCGACTGGGAGCGTGCGCGGTCTTCATCGACGCCGGTCTCGGACCCCGGGGAATGGGGCGGGCGTTCGCGGCAGCCGGCCCGGACCATCTCGTCGGTATCCCCCGCGCCCTCGTGGCGGCCCGTGCCCTCGGCTGGCAGGCGCACCGGATTCCCGCTGACGCCGTCGCAGGCGGCACGGGTGCGCTTCCTCCGCCGCCCGACGACGAGGCGACGGCCGCAGTGGTCTTCACCTCCGGGTCAACCGGACCGTCCAAGGGCGTTGTGTACCGCCACCGCCACATCCAGGCGCAACGCGACGCGATCGGTTCGTTGTACGGATTGACGCCCGACGACCGGCTCGTGGCGGCTTTCGCACCGTTCGCTCTCTTCGGACCTGCGTTGGGAATGACGACCGCCGTGCCCGACATGGACCCCACCGAGCCCGGCAGCCTCACCGCAAAGGTCCTCGCAGAGGCGGTAGCGGCCGTCGAGGCCACCGTCGTGTTCGCATCCCCGGCGGCGCTCGCGTCGGTCGTCCGCACAGCATCCGAGCTGTCCGACGCACACCGCGAGGCGCTGGCCCAGGTCCGCCTCATCCTGTCCGCCGGCGCTCCCGTCCGCACCAGCCTGCTCTCGGAGGCCGCTTCTCTGATGCCCCACGCGGACGCCCACACCCCCTACGGAATGACCGAGATGCTCCCCGTGGCCGACATCGGCCTCGACGAGCTCCGTGAGGTCGGGCGGGGCGACGGGATCTGCGTCGGACGGCCGATCGACGGCGTCGACGTGCGGATCGAGCCGTTCGACGGAGCGCACGACGGCGGGGAGATCCTCGTGCGCGGCCCGCACATGCGCGAACGGTACGACCGCCTCGCGGCGACCACCCGGGCGGCGACGGCACCCGGCGGATGGCACCGCACCGGTGACGTCGGGACCGTCGACACGGAAGGTCGGCTCTGGGTCGGCGGGCGGCTGGGTCACGTCATCTGGACAGCGGAGGGACCTGTCATGCCCGTCGCCACCGAGTTCGCCCTCGAGGACCACCCGGCGGTCGAACGCGCCGCGGTCGTCGGAGTCGGACCCGAAGGTACGCAGGTCGCCGTCGCCGTGGTGGTGACGACGGCGACGATCACGACGACGCTCCTCGACGAGCTGCGCGCCCTCGTGGAGATCCCTCTCGCCGCCGTGCTCGACGTCG
This sequence comes from Acidimicrobiales bacterium, assembly GCA_040219085.1. NCBI lineage: Bacteria > Bacillati > Actinomycetota > Acidimicrobiia > Acidimicrobiales > Acidimicrobiales bacterium. Next base: position 12,626 of record JAVJTC010000042.1, on the reverse strand, counting down.
AGGAGCTCCCCGTCGACCGTCGCCACAACTCCAAGATCGACCGCACCCGAATCGCCACGTGGGCCACACGGGTGCTCGCCGGTGGCCGGGTCGGCTCACCGTGAGGATTCTCGTCACCGGCGCGACGAGCGCCCTCGGCGCCGCCACGGCGCGACGTCTCAGCGAGGCTGGCCACGAGGTGACCGTCTTCCAGCGGTCGGCGAGCGGCCTGGATCTTGCGGAGATCCGCGGCGACATCGGCGACGTCGCCGCCGTCCGCGCAGCGGCGCGTGGCCACGATCAGATCGTCCACCTCGCGGCGCGGGTCGCCGTGACGGGACCCCGGGAGGAGTTCGAGCGCGTCAACATCGCGGGGACCGGGAACGTCCTCGACGCGGCCCGGGCCGCGGGCGCCGGATCGGTGGTGCACGTCTCGACGCCGTCGGTGGCCCACTCGGGCACACCACTCGTCGGTGCCCCGGCAGCCCCAGCGGATCCGTCGGGGGCCCGGGGGGACTACGCCGTCACGAAGGCGACGGCGGAGATCGCCGCGCTCGCGGCGTCAACTGCGGACCTCGCGGTCGTTGCGATCCGCCCGCACCTCGTGTGGGGGCCCGGCGACACCCAGCTCGTGGGCCGCATCGTCGAGCGGGCGAGGGCCGGGCGCCTCGCGCTCGTGGGCTCAGGTCTCGCCCTCATCGACACGACCTACCTCGACAACGCCGCCGACGCGCTCGTCGCCGCGTCGACGAAGGCGACGTCGCTCGGGGGTCGGGCGCTCGTCGTCTCGAACGGCGAGCCCCGCACGGTCGGCGAGATCGTCGCTCGGATCCTGGGGGCCGCCGGGGAGCCACCTCCCTCACTGCACGTACCTCGCGCGGTGGCCGTCGGAGTCGGCGCAGTGGCGGAACGCGCGTGGAGGGCCCTGGACCGAACCGACGACCCGCCGATGACGTCGTTCCTGGCCGAACAACTGTCGACGGCGCACTGGTTCGACCAGCGCGAGACCCGGTCCGCTCTCGGCTGGACGCCGGCGGTGGGACTCGACGAGGGGTTCGCCCGCCTCGCGGCGTCATTCGCCGATCAGCCGGCCTGACAACGGGGCGTTCAGTTCTTCTGACTCTCCGGCGATGGCCCGCGGGGTCCACCCGGCGCTATCGCCAGCGGACGTGGCAGTTGTCACGCCAGAGGTCCATCACCTCGGCGTCGCCACTCAGATCGACCCCCGCACCGGTCCCCCGGTTCCACATCAGCAGGTACAGGTCGGCGGCCGGGGCGGTGACGGTGAGATCGGCGTCGCCGCCGCTGCGGGCCGTGGCGATCCCCTCGGCGTCGGCCGTCAGGTGCCAGTGCTCGTCGACGTCGAGCGCGTGGACGTGGAGCAGGACCTCGCGCTCCACGGGCAGCTTCATGTGCCGGGTGGCGAAGCCCGAGAGGAGTTCGTCGAGCATGTCGGCTGCGAAAGCCGGGGCGAAGTGTGACGGAACGCCCCGCGACACTTCCGCGTCGAAGCGGTGGATCGCGATCTCACTCGCCTGGCGCCGTGCCCACATCGACACCGGCGAGGGCGCCGGTAGAAACGTGTAGCAGCGGTGATCTGTGGGGGCCGCTTCGAGGACCCCGATCAGGTTCGCGTGGGTGTCGCGGTACCACGAGACCAGGTTCGCGTCGTCGGGCCACGCCGTCGCCAGGTCCGGCCAATGTCCGGCGAGGTCCGGTAGGTCACGCACGCGTAGCCACCGATCTGCCGGGAAAGCGACGTTCGCCGCGGCCCACAGGTGGATGAGGCCGACGTGGCGGACGAGTTCGCGCATGTCCCAGCCCTCACAGGTCGCGATGTCGACATCGAGGGGACCCTTTTCGGCGACAGCGGCGAACCTCTCACCTTCCGATGCCACGAAACCGATGTAGTCCGCCACGTCCATGACAGCTCCCCCATCCATGGCCCGGCGGGTCGACCCCTCGGACCGCGAACGCAACTCCCACCGACGAGGGACGGAGCGCCCCTCGCAGAGGCCGGGTCAGGTCCCGTCGGGCTCCGGGACGGGGTGCTCGGACAGTTCGAGGAGCTCGTGGCCCTCATAGCGGGTGTCGACCTCGGACTTGACCAGCCACCCGAGCAGGGCGGCGCCGACGGCTCCCGACATCAAGATGCCGACGGGCATCAACACCAGGACGACGATCATCACCACTGCTCCGGCCATGGGTCCATTGTGGCGCACGCGGAGTCCCGACGCCGAACGCAACGCCCTACCGACTCAGGACGACTCCCGGCGGGCCCACGCCTCGATCTCGATGGCCGCACCGAGCGGCAGGGCACCGGCCTGGATCGCGGAGCGGGCGGGCCTGTGGTCACCGAACTGCGCGATGTACAGGGCGTTCATCGCTGCGAAGTCGTCGATGTCGGCGAGAAACACCGTGGTCTTGACGACGTCGTCGAGCGTGGCCTCGACGGACGCGAGCACCGACCGCAGGTTCTCGAACGCCTGACGGGTCTCCGCCTCGAGCCCACCCTCCACCAGAGCGCCGTCACGGATGCCCACCTGACCGGAGCAGATGATCCACTCCCCGGAGACGACGACGGGTGAATACGGACCGACGGGCTTGGACATGGGTCGAAGCTAGCGCAGCCCCGCGACTCAGCCGGTGGGCCAGGTGGGGCCGAAGCCCCGGGCGGCCCATGCCGCCGAGGTGACGGCGACGAAGACGGCATCGGAGCCGTTCACCGGACGACCGTCGGACGGGAGGATCTCCACGTCGACCGGTGGCATGTCGGCCGACCTGACGATGCCGAAGGAACGCACGGTGAGATCACCGATCGTGCCGTCGGGGGCCACCGACAGCGATTCAGAGGTCACCATGGACCACGCCATGTGCGCAGCGCCCACGCAGTAGGAGCGCAGCACGATCTCGTCGAGTGGGTCACCACACGAGACCCGCACGACGATCCTTCCGTCCGTCGCCTCCGCCTCGGCCACGGCCCCGTCGACCGTGCGGAACGGAAGTGGCCGCCCGGCGAGGGCGGACGCGAGAGCGTGGGCCTCGGCGAGACCGGCCGCCCGCAGGTGCAGCGACGTCGGCGGACCGGCGACGGTCAACGGTTCCACGGTCACCGCGGGCAGAACAGCGGCGATCGTGGCCGCCACCCCGGGCGTCTCCACGACTCGGACGATCCCACCACCGTCGGCGTCGAGGCCCGCCGATACCGGGGGACGCTTCGGACCCTCACGCACGACGTCTTCGCGGGCCCACAGAGCCCTCACCGCCCGGCCGTGCTCGTCGGCGAGTCGGCGCGCCACCTCCGGCAGCGGCGACGTCGACTTCCCTCCGAACGCCCCGCCGTTGGCGAGTGGGCTGGCCGGTTCTCCCCCAGGCTCACACCAGGACGCGTCCACCTCCAGGTAGGCCGGTTCGACCCAACTCGTCGCGAGTGTCACCGCCCAGTCCCCCGGTGGAACCTCGAGCGGCGGGGCGGGTGGAACCGTCGTCCGCCGACCCTGGATCTTGCCCGACAGGGCCCGCGCGGCCGCCAGCGTCTCGGCGACCGACCAGCCGCCGGCACCGTCGGGGACCGCGACGAGGGCGTCCAACGGAGCACTGTCGTCCGCGAACCCGCCGGCACCGAGGGCGACATCCGCAGCGACGCGCTGGGGTCCCCGTCCCTCGATGGCGGCCCGCAGCGACGCTGCTTCCAGGTCACGCGCAGGTCCGCCGCCGCTCTGGTCACCACGGGCCAGGTCGCCGCCGGAGACGACGATGGCGGCTTCGCGGATCGAGTTCCAGCCCGTACAGCGGCACAGGTGGGCCGCGAGCGCCCTGTCGACCGACGTGCGGTCCGTGAGGTCGCCGTCGCGACGACGCAGCGACTCGAGGCGGACGATGATCCCTGGCGTGCAGAAGCCGCACTGGCTCGCACCGCATGCGGTGAACGCGTCGGCCCACTCCGCACGGGTGGCCTCGTCCATACCGTCCAGGGTGGTGATCTCGCGGCCCGCCACGCGCCGAGCGGGGGTCACACACGCCACCCGGGCCTGACCGTCGACGAGGACGGTGCAGCAGCCGCACTGCCCCTGCGGGCTGCAGCCGTCCTTGGGAGAGCGGATCCCGAGGCGGTCCCGTAGGACCTCGAGCAGCGAGGCGCCGTCATCGGGGACGGACATCTGGTCACCGTCCACGACGAATTGCAGGGCGCGGTCCGTTGGCATCGGCGTGAGGATACGTTGACGCCCCGTGTCGCGAAGAGTCTCTCGTCGTTCATTCGTCCTCGGAGCCGCCGGAATGGGCGCCGTCGGCGCGCTCACCCTGTCCGGATGTGGCGGGGGCGACGACGACGCCGCACCCGCGGGGCCGCAGCTTCTCCTGCGGCCCGGCTTCGCCGCCGGCGACCGGTTCCCGGCCGCGACCGTCGCGGGAATCCCCCAGCGACTGCCCTTCGTCGTGTCGGACCTGTCATCGGGGCAGGTCGCCCCGTTCACGGAGGGCGCACCGACCACGATCGACATCGAGATCGCAGGACCGGACGGTGCCGTGCTCACCACTGTCACGGCACCGCTGCGCTCGGAGGGGATCATCACGCCGTACTACCCCGTCGAGATCGTCGCCGGGGCCACCGGACGCCACGAGGCCCGCACGACGGTTGACGGTCTGCCACTGATCGCAGGATTCGACGTCGTCGACGCCGCCGACGTGGGCCTCGTCCAGGTGGGCGAGGCGATCCGACCCGTGGAGACGCCCACGTTCGCCGACCCGGCGGGTGTGGACCCGATCTGCACCCGGGCCGAGCCGTGTCCCTTCCACGAGGTGACGCTGACCGATGCGATCGCCGCTGCGGGCCCTACAGCCCTACTGGTGGCGACACCGGGGTTCTGCCTCACCGACATCTGCGGCCCGGTCGTCGACCTGCTGATGGACGTCTCGGCTGACTTCGCCGCCTTCACCTTCGTGCACGGCGAGGTCTACACGGACCCGCAGCGGCTCTTCGATGACGGGGTGGAGACCGAGGACCTGCTCACCCAGGTCATGCGGATCTACGACCTGCGCTTCGAGCCGTCACTCGTCGTCGCCGACGCGACCGGCACGGTCACGGCGCGACTGGACTTCACCTTCGACAGGTCGGACCTCGCCGCGGCGCTCGCCACGGCGCTGTGAGCTCAGCTCAGCTGAAGGACTGGCCGCAGCCGCAGGTGCGCTGCGCGTTGGGGTTGTTGATGGCGAACCCCGCCTCGAGACCGTCCTTGTAGTCGAGCGTCGCCCCCTCGAGGAGCATCGCGCTCGACGGGTCCACGACGACGGCGACGTCCCCGTAGCTGAGGGTCTGGTCGTCCTCGGCACGGTCGGTGTCGAAGTACATCTCGTAGCTGAAGCCCGAGCATCCACCGGGGCGGACGGCGACACGCAGGGCGAGGCCCTCGTCGCCTTCGGCGGCGATGAGTTCGCCGACCTTGCTGGCGGCACTGTCGGTGAGCGTGATCATGGGTGGCTCCTAGTCGGTCTGGGGTTCAGCGTAGCGGTGAGATGTCACGGGTTCGAACGCATCGCGGCGCGCGAACCTTCCCGTGGCCGTCATGTCGACACGACGTCGACCTGGCAGGGCTGTCGGTCCACGAGCGTGCGGAACTGTGCGACGGAGGCGCCGCGGTGCTCGTCCACGAAACCCTCGACGAGCCCACGGTGGATTCCACAGATCACCTCGGGATTCGCCTCGGCGAGGCTCGCGAACGGGCAGTGGGCGAATCCGATGGTGGCGCCGGTGTCGTCGTCGACGCGCTCGGGGTCGAAGCCGAGCTCGCCGAGTCTCGCGACGAGGTCGTCGACACAGCGGCCCCCGGGCGCACAGCGGCGAGCGTCCTCGCGGCCCTGGACCCGGCCGATGCCGATGGCCTCACGGTCGTCGACGCCCGCCTCGGCGGCGAGCGTCAGAAGCATCCCGGCGAGCATCGGGAACAGCGGCGGTTCGAGCCCGAGCGACGGCGCGCCCGGAGCGAGGGCGTAGCGGTTCTGGGGCCGGCCGACCGATCCCGTTGCGAGGGTGTGCACCTCGAGCAGACCGACGTCGCGCATCCGCTCGAGGTGGGGTCGCACCGTGTTTGCGTGGAGGTCGAGCGCCTCGGCGATGTCGGCGGTCGATCGCGGTGAAGAGGACCGCGCTATCTCGAGGTAGATCGCATAGCGGGTGTTGTCGCCCAGGGTCTTGAGCAGGTCCAGGCTGGTTCGGGGACGGCCGGGCGCGTCAGGTCCGGTGACTGCCGGATCACGACGGGGGGCCGACGCCACGTCGGGAGAACTGCTCACGGGACACAAGAATACACGGGCTGCGCCGGTAATATTCATCCATGACCGACACCGCCGCACCTGTCACTCCCGACGCGGTCACGGCGATCCTGCGGAACGTCATCGACCCGGAGCTCGGCAGCGACATCGTCGAGTTGGGAATGGCCAAGGGCGTCACCATCGACGACGGCGTCGTAACGGTCACGATCGCGCTCACCACCATGGGGTGTCCGCTGCGGGCCGAGATCCGCAAGGAGGTCCGTACCCGCGTCGGCGAACTCGACGGCGTGGCGGACGTGAAGATCGACTGGACCGAGTTGAGCCAGGAGGAGAAGTCCCAGGTCATGGACCGGGCGCGCCGCAACATCGCACGCGAGGCGCCCGACACCGAGATCTCCCTCATGACCCGCGTCCTGCTCATCGCCTCCGGCAAAGGCGGCGTCGGCAAGTCCTCGGTCACCGTCAACCTCGCGGCGGCCCTCGCCGCCCGCGGCTTCACCGTGGGCGTCCTGGACGCGGACATCTGGGGTTTCTCCGTCCCGCGCATGATCGGCGTCGACGGCCGACTCGCCGGCGTCGACGGCGAGAAGAAGATCCGCCCCAACGAACGACGCATCGGCGACGGCCTCCTCAAGGTCGTCTCCATGGGCTTCCTCGTGGAGAACGAGGAACAGGCCCTCATGTGGCGAGGCCTCATCTTGAACCGGGCGGTGCGCCACTTTCTCGAGGACGTCCGCTGGGGAGAGATGGACTACCTGCTCGTCGACATGCCACCGGGTACCGGCGACGTCCAGATGGGCATCGCCAAACTCCTACCGCGGGCCGAGATGATCGTCGTCACCACCCCGGCCCTGAGCGCACAGAAGGTCGCCGTGAGGGTGGCCAACATGGGCCGCGCGAACTACCTGCGGGTCATCGGCGTCATCGAGAACATGACGGCGTTCGTCAACGAGGAAGGCAACGTCTACGAGCTGTTCGGCTCCGGCGGCGGTGAGCACCTGTCGGAGGACCTGAAGGTCCCCCTGCTCGGCCGCATCCCGATCGACGGTGCTGTCTCACACGGTGGCGACTCGGGTAACCCGGTGGCGCTCGGCGACGGCCCCGCAGCCGTCGAGCTGCGGGCGATCGCTGACCGCCTCGCGGACGACGTCGCCCCGCCGATCGACATGGCCGGTTGCAGCGCGCGGATAATGGAGGCCACCGACGAGGTCGTGAACCGACTCCGCTCCGGCGACCCGGGTGAATCGGAGTCCGGGGTGACGATCGGCTGAAGGCGGCCCGCTCGCCGCAACTCGGGGACGGACCCCGGGTACCACTCCCTACAGCGAGTTGAGGAAGGGCCCCGGGTCCTCGATCGTGTGACCGTGCAACGGCGCGATGCGCTTGATCCGCAGACCCTTGGACAACGCGAGCGCAGGGCCGAGTTCCTTCGTCGGACCGTCGGGACGAATCTCCTCGGTCTCCTCGTCCTCGCAGAGCAGGTCTCCGACGAGGAGCGTGCGCTCCTCCTCCAGGTGGTAGATGGCGCGAGGTTCCGGTGAGCCGGCGACATCGTGGATCGTGAGGCGGAACTCCGTACCGAGCAGCGTCTCGCCGAGTTCGAGATGACGGTCGGCCTCGACACCGGTGATCCAGGACGGCACGAGGATGTCCACACCCGTCTCCTCCTTGAGCGCCTTGGCGCCCTCGGCGGCATCGGGGTCACCCGAGGTCACCATGACCCAACGCAGACAGTCGCCGCCGCACCCGGAGATGGCGATCAGGTGGTCGGCGTGGATGGGACCCGGGTCGATCACGGCGATCTCGTCGATGCCGACCAGGTAGGTGTTGGTCCCACGCTCGTCGCTGCCACCGGGCACCAGGATGCGGCGCACGAGCGGACTCAACGCCCGGGCGACCCCGGGGATGATCTCTTCGCGTGGGATCTCTTCTTCTTCTTGGATGTTCATGAGTGGTCGTCTCCGGGAAGGCCGACGGAGCGGTCAGCGGGCGAGTTGTCGTCACGGCGCAGGTCGACTTCGTCGACGTCGATGAAACCGGGCCGGGAGCGGCGGCTGGGACCGGGGCCGAAGCCCGCGCCGGCGTTGCCGACGATGGTGATCCGACGCGCGAAACGCCTACGCAGGCCCGTGCGTACGACGGCACGGGTCGGTGGGAACACGGCGAGGAGGCCGACCGCGTCGGTCACGAACCCGGGGGTCAGCAGCAGCGCTCCGCCCATGAGGACGAGGAGGCCGTCGAGGAGCGACTTGTCGGGCATCTGCCCCGACGCCATCTCGCGCTGCGCGCGCCGCCAGATCGCGACTCCCTGGCGTCTGACCAGCCATGCCCCCACGATCGACACCGCTACGAGGGCACCGATGGTCTCGAGGACACCGATCGAGCCGGCGACCTTGACGATCACGAACAGCTCGACGATGGGGACCACGAGGAACAGGATCACCAGCAGGCCGAACATAGGGACTTCCAGCCTAAGGCCGGTCGTCGTGGGCGCCACGGCGACGGCGTTCGTACGATGGGGCGGTGACGATGACCCACCATGCGACCACGCCGTGACCAACCCATGACCGAGGCCGAGCGCCCGCCGTCGGTGGACGCGCTCGCGCGGTCTCTGGCCGACACGGGCCTCCCCCATCCGTTGCTCGTCGAGGCGGCCCGGGAATCGATCGCCGCGGGCCGTCACCACGAAGCCCACGGGTTCGCGCTGGCGCGGCGACGCCGGATGCTCCAGCCGGTGGTCAACGCCACCGGTGTCCTGTTGCACACGAACCTCGGACGGGCTCCGTGGCCGACCGAACACGCCGCCCGGTATCTCAACCTCGAATTCGACCTCACGACCGGTCAGCGCGGTTCGCGCCAGGACGCGGTCGGCGACCTCTTCGCGGGCCTGTGCGGAGCCGAGGCCGCGATCGTCGTCAACAACTGTGCGGCGGCGGTGACGCTCGTGCTCGCGGCGCTGGCCGAGGGGCGCGGCGTCGCCGTGTCCCGGGGAGAACTCGTCGAGATCGGTGGCGGGTTCCGGGTGCCCGAGGTGATGGAACGCTCCGGCGCCACCCTCGTCGAGGTCGGGACGACCAACCGTACGCGCCTTGCCGACTACGCCGGCACCCTCGGGCGGGACGGGGCCGCTGTCGCGCTCGCCCTCAAGGTCCACCAGTCGAACTACCGCATCACCGGCTTCACGGAGTCCGTCGAGGTGGGAGAGCTCGCATCGCTCGACGTACCCGTCGTGGCCGACATCGGCTCGGGGCTTCTCGACGCCGCCTGTCCGTGGTTGCCGGGTGGACCGCCGGAGTGGTTGGCGGACGAGCCGGCCGCCCGCCAGACGCTCGCCGCCGGTGCCGACATCGTCATGTTCTCGGGCGACAAGCTGCTCGGGGGGCCGCAGGCCGGAATCATCGCAGGATCGGCGGACCTCGTAGCCCGCTGCGCGGCCCATCCCCTCGCACGGGCCTTCCGCCCCGGCGGACTCGTGTTGTCATCGCTGCACGATCTCGCTCTGCGCTACCTGGAGCGTGACGGCGCATCCGTGCCGTTCTGGGCCATGGCCACCCTCCCCGTCGACGGGCTGACAGAGCGCGCCGAACGCCTCGGGTGCGGCACCCCGACCGCGCTGAGCTCGGTGGTCGGCGGGGGGACCCTGCCGGGGGTCGAGATTCCCTCGGCCGGTGTCGTCCTCGACGGCGACCGCACCGCGGCGCTGCGGTCGTGGTCCCCGGACGGCCCGCCGGTGATCGCCCGCGTCCACGAGGGCACGACCCATCTCGACCTGCGCACCGTGCACCCGGACGACGACGCCACGGTCGCGGCGGCGGTCGCCGCGACCACCGCGGGCTGAGCCGTGCACGTCATCGCAACTGCGGGGCACGTGGACCACGGCAAGTCGACGCTCGTGCGTGCCCTGACCGGAACCGACCCCGACCGTCTCGCCGAGGAGAAGGCCCGCGGGCTGACCATCGACCTCGGGTTCGCCGCGCTCGAACTGCCCTCAGGGCGCCGTGCCGGGGTGATCGACGTTCCCGGCCACGTCCGGTTCCTGCGCAACATGCTCGCGGGGGTCGGCGCAGTGGACGCGTGCATCTTCGTGGTGGACGCCACCGAGGGGTGGAAGCCCCAGTCTGAGGAACACCTCCGCATCCTCGAGCTGCTCGGTGTCGGTCACGCAGTGGTCGCGCTCACCAAGGTCGACATCGCGGACCGGGACCTGGTGGAACTCGCCCGTCTCGACGTGGACGCCCACCTCGAGGGCAGCGCGTTCGCCGACGCTCCCGTCGTCGGCGTCGACTCACTGTCGGGAACCGGCCTCGACGACCTTCGGGGTGCGCTCGACGCGATGCTCGACGAGACCCCGACCGCCATCGACATCGGACGACCGCGTCTGTGGGTGGACCGCGCGTTCACGGCGAAGGGCGCCGGCACGGTGGTCACGGGCACGCTGACGGGCGGCCGGATCCGCGTCGACGACGAGATGGTCGTGTTGCCGGGAGGCACGTCGGTGCGTGTGCGCGACATCCAGAGCCACCACGCAGCGCGCACCAAGATCAACCCGGGGGCGCGGGTTGCGCTGAACCTCGGCGGAATCTCCCACGACCAGATCACCCGTGGCGACGTCATCGTGAAGCCGGGGCAGTGGCATCTCACCTCTGTGGCGGACGCCTCTCTGACCGTGCTCGACGGGGTGGACCACGAGGTGTCGCGACGCGGCGCGTACCTCGCGTACCTCGGCTCGGGAGAGTTCGCCGTCCGGGTCCGCGTGCTCGGGCCCGATTCCCTCCTTCCCGGCGACACGGGCGCCGTCCGGCTGCATCTTCCCGTCGCCGTGCCTCTCCTTCCGGGGGACCGTTTCGTGCTGCGCGAAGCGGGCAGGTCCGAGACGGTGGGCGGCGGCGAGATACTCGACGTCGAGCCCGTGATGGCGGCAGCGCGCGCCCGGCCCGACCGCAGCGTGGAGCGGGTCATCGCCGAGAGGGGCCGCGTGGACGTCGACCACCTCGAACGGATCACGGGGGTGCGCGTCGATGCGACGGTCGGCCGCTGGGTCCTGGACCCCGCCGAACGCGCCCGCATCGAGTCCGGACTCGCCACGGCTGTGACCGACGCAGCCGAGACCGGGCTGGATCTCTCCACGCTCGACGAGGCCGAACGCGCCCTGGTCGCCGGGCTGGAGGGGGTCGTGGTGGACGCGGGGCGCGCCCGCACCGCCGACGCGATCGACATCGCCGTGGACCACCCGTGGCTCGCGGCGCTACGCGCCGAGCCCTTCCAACCTCCCGCACCCGACGACGTGCCGCGCGATCACGTGCGGGAGTTCGTCCGGCGCGGCATCGTCGTGGACCTCGACGGTGTCGCCTTCGCCGCCGAGGCCGTCGACGCCGCGGCGCGGACCATCGCCTCGATGCTCGCTGACCAACCCGGCGGGGTGACCGTTGCAGAGGTCCGTGAGCGGCTCGCAACGACCCGCAAGTACGCGGTCCCGCTGCTGGGACACCTCGATGCCACCGGGGTCACCCGACGGCGCGGCGACATGCGGATCGGCGGGCCCCGCCTTCCGGATCCAGATCCGACCTGAGGCCGGAGTTCAGTTGTTCTCGGCCCCGGCGATCAACTGCTTGCGCTCGGCCTCGTTCGTCCCACCCCAGATGCCGTGAGGCTCCCGGATGCTCAGCGCGTAGGCAAGGCAATCCGGACGAACAGAGCACGCGCGACAGATGTCCTTCGCCCGTTCCTCACGGGCGAGCTTCTCGTCCTTGCGCTCGTTCTGGGCAGGCGGGAAGAAGACGATCGCCTGTGGTCCCCTACAGGCGGCCTTGTCCTGCCAGGTCTGTTCCGACGTCAGCGTGCTCACGTCGTCACCCCCCTTCGATTCCGGACACTACCGCCCGCACACTCGGGCGTACAAGGCCGGAAATGGGTCGAGACGACCTGAGGGTGCAGAACGCGCGACGGCGCGGTCCGGAAGCCAGCCGCTACCGTTCCGCTGGTCGGGGTCCCACCGACGGGAGGCGCACACGGTGACGAGAAGCGGACTTCTGACGCGTTCGACCCTGCCCGGCCTGCTCGCCGCGCTGGTGGCGCTCGTTCTCGTGACCGGCGCATGCAGCGGAACCGAGCGCCCCTCCCTGACCGAGAGCGTGGGTGGATCCGACGACGCGGGCCAGGGTGGCCCCGACGGTGCCGACGTCGGTGGTTCCACCCAGGACGGCGGGGGCGGCTTCGACCAGGACCTCGTGACGGGCTCCTCGTCCGACGCGTCGGCGTCTGACGACGGCAGTTCCGACGGGGGGGACACCGACGGTACGTCCGGTGGCGACACCACCGGCGGCGGCGACACAGGCGGGACCACGGGTGGCGACACCACCGGCGGCAGTGACACCGAT
>JAVJTC010000041.1 GCA_040219085.1 Acidimicrobiales bacterium | reverse complement strand
AAGGCCGTCGTGGCCTCGTCGACGAGGTCGGCGAGACGGGCGAGCAGGGCCGCGTCCACGGGCTCGGTGACGGCCTCGAGACCCGGCTCGGCGTGACCGTCGTCGCCGAGGCCGAGCGCGAATCGGCTCGCATTGAGGATCTTGATGGCGAGCTTGCGCTCGGCCTCGGCGACGACGGTCACGCCGAGCCGGGTCTCGAGGCCGTCACCGAGCCCGTGGACGCGGCCCTGCTCGCCCGTCTCGCCGACCTCGTCGACGAGGCCACGACGGCCTTCGAGGGCTACGACTACGCCCGCTGCCTCGAGCGCACCGAGGCTTTCTTCTGGGACCTCACCGACAACTACCTCGAGCTCGTCAAGAACCGCGCCTACGGCGGGTCGGGCGAAGGTCCCGCCCGGTCGGCCCGTGCGACGCTGCGCACGACCCTCGCGACCGTGCTCAGGCTGTTCGCTCCCGTCCTGCCGTTCGTGACGGAGGAGGTCTGGTCGTGGTGGCGTGAGGGTTCCATCCACGCAACCGACTGGCCGACGTCACGGGAACTGCGCGCCGCGGCCGGCGACGTCGACCCCGCCGTGTACACGGTCGCATCCGATGTGCTCGGCGAGATCCGCAAAGCGAAGAGCGAGGCGAAGCGACCGCTGCGCACCGAGGTCACTGCCGCGGTGGTCACCGACACGGCCGAACGACTCGCGGCTCTCGATCAGGTGACCGGTGACGTGTGCGATGCGGGTCGCGTCGAGGACCTCACGTCCTCGACTGGATCGCCGTTCGGCGTCGACGTGACACTCGCGGAGGAATGACTCCCCTCCCCGAGGTGTTCGCACCCCATGGCCACTGATCACCACAGCGACTCCGACGACGTGGAGGTGCTGGCGGAGACGAGCGCGCTGTGCCCCACCTGCCTCGACGTGCTCCCGGCCCGCACGGTCACCCACGGCGGGAAGGTCTGGTTGCGGCGGACGTGCGACACGCACGGTTTCTCCGAGACCCTCGTGCTGTCCGACGTCGAGTGGTGGCGGTGGAGCCGCCAGTTCGTGACCCCGGGCCGCAAGCCGGCCCACCTCGCGTCGGACACGGACCACGGCTGTCCCCACGACTGCGGATTCTGCGACGAACACCTCCAGCACAGCTGCGTCACCGTCTTCGAGATCACCGAGGCCTGCAACCTCACCTGCCCGGCCTGCTTCGCGGGCGAAGCGCACGTGAACCACCGCAGCCTCGCGGACGTCGAGGCGATGGCCCGGGCGATCGTCAAGGCCGAAGGCGGCCAGGCGGACGTCGTGATGCTGTCGGGAGGCGAGCCGACGATCCACCCGCAGTTCCTCGAGATCGCCGACATGCTCGCCGACCACCCCATCCGGTACCTGGTTGTGAACACCAACGGTGTGCGGATCGCGCGCAACCCCGGGTTGGCAGCGGAGATCGCAGCACGCGACATGCTCGTGTACCTGCAGTTCGACGGGTTCGAGTCGTCGACCTACGAGACGCTGCGGGGCGACGGCTCCCTCCTCGAGACCAAGTTGACGGCGCTGGAGAACCTCGCGGATGCGGGTGCGCGCGTCGTGCTCGTCGCCACGGTCGTCAAGGGCGTCAACGACGGTGAACTCGCCGAGATCATCCGCTTCGGGGCCGAGCACCGTGCGGTGAGGTCGGTGTCTCTGCAGCCGCAGTTCGGCGAAGGTCGCTTCGTCCCGTTCGACACCGCCGACCGCATGACGCTGACCGACGTCATCGACTCGATCGACCGGGACTCGACGATCTTCTCCCGGTCGGACTTCGTACCGATCCCGTGTTGTGACCCCATGTGCACCGCGGCGACCTACGCGTGGGTGAATGACGGGGTCGTCACACCCGTCACGCAGATGGTGCCGGTGGAGACCTACCTCTCCTACATCGAGAACACCGCCATGCCGAACCTCTCGGAGGTCTACGAGCGCGACGCGGCGGAGATGCGCGCCGTGCTGATGAAGCTCTACTCGAAGTCCGCGCCAGCGGGGAGTAGCCGCCAGGCCGACGCCTTCATGTGCGCGTGCGAACCGCTGATCGCGGAGATGGACCGCGTCGACGACCTGCCACAGCAGATCTTCGCCGTGACGATCGAGGGGTTCATGGACAGGTGGATCTTCGACGCCGAGCGGGTCAAGAACTGCTGCATCTCCGAGGCGCTCCCCGACGGGCGGATCATCCCGTTCTGCGCCTACAACACCCTGTACCGGTCGGCCCCGGACCACCGACCCCAGCCGGGACCCGTCCCGACGGCCGGGCCGGGCGAACACAGCGTCACGATCGCCACACGATGAGCGGGGTGCAGCTACCCGTCGCGCCGGGCGAACCGGCCGACGTCAAGTCGTGCTGCGGCGACCTGTGGTCGCATCCCGCGGTCCAGCTCCTCGCAGGGGACGCGTTCCGTCCCGGAGGCACCTCG
The DNA here is from genome assembly GCA_040219085.1 of Acidimicrobiales bacterium. Lineage (NCBI taxonomy): Bacteria > Bacillati > Actinomycetota > Acidimicrobiia > Acidimicrobiales > Acidimicrobiales bacterium. The sequence goes on along the minus strand of JAVJTC010000041.1, from coordinate 72,694 downwards.
CTGACGGCCCGGCTGGTCGAATCCCTCGAGCTCGCGCCGGATTCGACCGCGCTCGACATCGGGTCCGGGACCGGCGCGACGCTGCGGTGGCTGGCCGGCGCGGGCATGACCCCGTTCGGAATCGACGTGTCCGCCGGGCTGGCGGCCGAAGCCGCCTCGACCGCAGCCGGCCCCGTCGGACGCGCCGACGCCGAACGTCTCCCGTTCGTCACCGCCTCGTTCGATCTGGTGCTCGCCGAGTGCGTGATGTCGGTCTTCCCCGACAAGCGGACCGCGCTCGCAGAGATTCGCCGGGTGCTGCGCCCCGGGGGCCACCTCGTCATGTCCGACGTCGTCGTGGCGGGCCCGCTCCCGCCCGAACTGGATTCCCTCCTCGGCTGGATCGCCTGCGCCTCGGGAGCGCTGTCGACGCAGGGTTGGGCCGGACTCCTCGCGGAGGCCGGCTTCATCGTCGCCACTCCCGGCGACCACCGGCGCGACGTCGCCGACCTCGTCGCCCAGGCACGGCGACGCCTCGCCATGCTCCAGGGGGCGGTGGCAGCCGGGATCGTCCCACCCGGCCTCGAACTCGCCCCACTGCCGGGAATCGATTTGGTGATGCCCGACGTGGCTTCGCTACCCATCGGCGACGCCCTGAAGCTGGGCCAGGACGTCCTCGGTCGCGTGTCGGCGGCCATCGACGACGGGACGATCGGCTACGTGTCGTTGCTCGCCGAGTCGTCCTGAGCCGACCCCGGGTCGCCCCGGCGCTCGCGACGGCGGCGCGCCTGCGCCCGTTCGGTGACCGCCTCTATGGACTTCTCGACGTGGTCGCGCACCGTGTCGGTCCAGATCGGCACGACGGCGAGACGCGCCGCGAGATCGCCCATCAGCCACCAGTCGAGACCGATCTCGCCGGTGTAGGTGAAGCGCGTGGACTGCCCGTCGATCTCCTCGAGGACGAACTCCTCGGTCGCGTGGGGCACCGGACCACGCAGATGACGGAACCGGATCCGTTCGGGTTCTTCGAATCCGACCGCCTCGACCGTCACGGCACGGTACGGGCCCACGTCGGTGTGGTGCGCCGCGACCACCAGGTCCTCGCCGCGCTCGACGATCTCGAGACTGTCACGCATCTCACGGGGGATCCGACCCAGGTAGTGCCCGGTGAACTGCTGCCAGACCATCTCTCGGGGCGCCGCGATCTCCCAGGTGAGCGGACCCAGCGCATGGGTCGTGCGCCCCCAGCCCGTGTCGAGGGTCAGCCGCCCCGTCGCCATGAGCGCGACGAGGCTGGCGACGCCGCCCGCGAGCGCGCCGCTGAGGGCCAGGGTCGTCGGTCGTGGTGCCACGGTGCTCGGTTCCTTTCGATGGGTTCGTGCAGGGAACATCTGGCCTCGCGCTGCGATTCCCGCGATCGTTGGTGATGGCCTACGACATCGTGATCACCCGCAGGCTCCCGGGCGAGAGCTGGGATCGCACGCTGGAACGCATCGAGCAGTCAGCAGACATGATGCCGCCCCGGCTGAGCGCGCCGATGACACGGTGCTGGGAACGCGCCGCGAACCGTATCGCCGGTGCGGATGCCGAATTCGGTCGCGGTCGGGTCAACCGCCTCGAGTTGACCGTCGAGTCGCCGACCGTGAGGGTCATCTTCGAGGAACACTCGGCTTTCGTGTCGATCCCCCACGCGCACGGCGCACACGACGCGACGAGCGCGATGACCCGTGTCGCCGAGGTCGTCTCGGTGATCTGTGAGGAGTCCGGCTGGTCCGCCTACGACCAGCAACTGGAATGCGAGATCACCGATTCCGCCGATCTCATCGGCGACGGCGCCCGTCACCTCGAGTCCGCTGCCGGCACGCTCGACCGGGACGACGACACCACGGCGAACCCGAAGAAAAGGTGGTGGCGGTTCGGGACGTGAACAGCCCCGGAAAATCCACCACCTGAGGTTCGCACCCGATGGCCGGCGGGGGCATGCTGGTGGGGATGAGTCGCACCGAACGCCTCGTGACGGCGAAACCGGCCATGGCCCCCACCGCGGCGGACCCCTCGGCCAACGTGTTCTCGACCTCCATTCTCGTGTCGGGTGTGCGCTGCCTGCTCAGCTACATCGTGTTCCCGTGGGCACTCCCGCTGTTGGGCCTGGCCGGCGGCGTCGGTCCCGCGCTGGGCATCGCGATCGGAACGGTGGCCATCGGGTTCAACATCGCGAGCATCCGCCGTTTCTGGATGAACGACCACCGGTGGAAGATCCCGATCACCGTGATCAACGTGTCCGTGATCATCCTGCTGTGCATCCTCATCGGTCTCGACATCGCCGAAGTGGCGGGCTGACATATCCCGCAGCAACCGTGCAGCGGTGCTCGCTGGTCGCATTGACGTACCCTGCCCCTCTGATGGCCCGACGCCCCCCGAGACAACGACCGGTCGTGGGGTGGCGCGAGTGGCTCGTCCTGCCCGAGCTGTGTGAGACGCCACTCAAGGCGAAGGTCGACACCGGTGCGAGGACATCCGCGCTGCACGCGTTCCGCCTCGAGGTCGTTCCCGGCGAGGCCGGGCCGGTCGCCAGCTTCGAGATGCACCCGGTTCAGCGCTCGGCGCGGGGCGCGGTCCGCGTCGAATGGCCCGTGCAGGGCTTCCGGCGGGTCCGGTCGTCCAACGGCAAGGTCGAGAGTCGGCCGGTCATCCGCACCACCGCGAGTGTCGGTGGCATCACCTGGCCGATCGACGTGACGTTGACCTCGCGCGATGCCATGGGTTTCCGGATGCTCCTCGGGCGTTCGGCCCTCAAGTCCCGGTTCGTGGTGGATCCCGGACGTTCCTTCCTCCAGCCCGCCCCCGAAAGGATCCCCGGCGAATGAGACTCGCAATCCTGTCCCGCTCCCCCAACGCATACAGCACGGCCCGGCTCAAGCGGGCCGCACTCGAGCGCGGTCACGAGGTCAAGGTTCTCAACACGCTGCGGTTCGCGATCGACCTGTCGGGCGACGAACCCGACCTCATGTACCGGGGGCGACAGCTCTCGCACTACGACGCGGCCCTTCCCCGCATCGGGGCGTCGATCACGTTCTTCGGACTCTCGGTCGTCCGCCAACTCGAGCAGATGGACGTGTACACGCCGAACACCTCGGCGGGCATCGCCAACTCCCGGGACAAGTTGCGGGCCACCCAGATCCTGTCGCGCCACCGCATCGGCATGCCCGCCACCATGTTCGTGCGCGACCGCGCGGACGTACTCGCCGCCATCGACCAGGTCGGCGGCGCTCCCGTCGTCATCAAGCTCCTCGAGGGGACTCAGGGGATCGGCGTGATCCTCGCGCCCGACACCAAGGTCGCCGAAGCGATCATCGAGACGCTGCAGAGCACCAAGCAGAACGTCCTGCTCCAGAGCTTCGTGAAGGAGAGCAGGGGGCGCGACATCCGCGCGCTGGTGGTCGGCGATCGTGTCGTCGCCGCCATGCGGCGGGTGGCCCAGGGCGACGAGTTCCGCTCGAACGTCCACCGCGGCGGAACCACCGAGGTGGTCGAACTCGACGAGCAGTACACCGAGGTCGCCGTGCGCTCAGCACAGATCATGGGGCTACGCGTCGCCGGGGTCGACATGCTCGAAGGCGACGACGGTCCGCTGGTGATGGAGGTCAACTCCTCGCCGGGCCTCGAGGGCATCGAGGGGGCGACCGGCCTCGACATCGCCGGCGCGATCATCGACTACATCGCGGCCCAGGTCGCGTTCCCCGAACTCGACGTCCGCCAGCGGCTCACCGTGAGCTCCGCCTACGGGGTATCGGAACTCCACGTGCGCGAAGGGTCCGACCTCGTCGGACGCACCATCGGCGACTCCGGCCTGCGAGACCGCGACATCACGGTGCTGACCCTGACCCGTGGGACGACCGTGATCCCGAACCCGCGCTCGAGCCGTGAACTCGAACCCGAAGACCGTCTCCTGTGCTTCGGCAAGCTCGAGTCGATGCGCGACCTCGTCCCCGAACGGCGACGGCGCAAGGCGCGCACGAAGGTCCAACCGCTGCCGGAGGACCCCATCGAGCCGCCCGACGGGGCGGTCGGCACACCGTGACAGCGCGCCGGGTGAGCCGGGCGCCGTTCACCATCGCGGAGACGGAGGTGCGCGCCGGGCGCCGGGCCAAGCTCGAGCTGCCGATCGCCCGCCTCACGTCGGGCACGCCGGTCGCCCTGCCGGTCCTGGTGATCCATGGCACGGCGGACGGTCCGACCATCTGGCTGAGCGCAGCAGTGCACGGAGACGAACTGTGCGGCGTCGAGGTGATCCGTCGTGTCCTCGCCACCGTCGACGCCCGCAACCTGGCCGGGACGGTGATCGCCGTGCCGGTCGTCAACGTGCACGGCTTCAACACCGGCGACCGCTATCTCCCCGACCGCCGCGACCTCAACCGTTCCTTCCCGGGGTCTCCACGCGGATCGCTGGCGTCGCGCGTCGCCAACCTGATGATGACCGAGATCATCGGCCGTTGTTCGATGGGGATCGACCTGCACACGGGGTCCGATCACCGCGTGAACCTGCCCCAGGTCCGGGGCGACCTCGACGTGCCCGAGGTGCGCAAGCTCGCCGATGCATTCGCAGCGCCGCTGATGCTGCACGCCCGCACCCGCGACGGGTCGCTGCGCGAGGCCGCCACGAGGGCGGGCGCGGCCACGCTGTTGTTCGAAGGCGGCGAGGCCGACCGCTTCGACGAGTGGAGCATCGGAACCGGAACCGACGGTGTGTTGCGGGCCATGCAGTCGGTCGGGATGATCAGCGATGCGCCGGCCCCCGCCCATCCGTCACGGTCGTCGCGGTCGTCGGCCTGGGTCCGCGCGACCCGCAGCGGCATCACCCATCTCGACGTCGCACTGGGGGACACCATCGGCGAGGGCGACGAGATCGCGGCCATCCACGACCCGTTCGGGAAGCGACTGGGCACGGTGCGCTCGCGCCTCGCCGGGATGGTCATCGGTCACACCCGCCACCCGCTCGTGAACCGCGGCGACGCGATCGTGCACATCGCCGAACTCGAACCGGTGATGACGTGAACTTCCCGAGTCTCTAGGGTCATGGCATGGCCGACGACCCCGCCGACCGAACCGACCCCGCGCAGGGACGTCGGCCCATGGCTCACATGCGGCCCTCCGGCGACAGTGGCGAACCTCGCAACCGGGCGACACAGCGCCAGTGGCTCCCGATACTCGGACTCGTCGTCGCGCTCGTCGTGACCGGCCTGATCTCATCGGCTCTCGCCGGCGACGACGACACGGCGGCGACAGTGAGCGGATCTGACACGAGCGACGACACCGACGACGGCGTGTCGCCCGCGGTCGCCGCCGGCGACCCGACCAACCCGCCCGACGGCACCTACCGGGGAACGTTCACCGACGAGTACTTCGCAGCCTTCGCCGACGCGCAGGTCACCGACAACGAACTCGTGGTCGAGGTCGCCGACGGCGTCGTGACCGCCGTCAACGGAGGCTGGACGGCGAACCGGGTACCGGCACAGAACATCGACGGCATCGTGGTCTGCCGCGCCACCTACGCAGCGATCCACGACCTCGTCGAGCCCGAACCGCTGGGCGGTGGAACCGGAAACGCCTCGGTCGAGTTCCTGTTGTTCCGGGACGGATTCGAGGCACAGCCGGAGATGCCCGAGGGCGAGAGTTGCGATCCGAGCCTCGCCCTACCGGTCGAACTGGTCTACTCGGCCGAGTTCACGTTCACGGGTGACACGGGGCGCGTCCAGTTCACCGATGCTGACGGCGAGCAACGCGGACTCATCACACTGACGATGTAGCGATCGCCGCGGCCGAAACCCGGCCACGCACACGCCGGCGACTAGCGGATCCGCACGCCCGAGATGGCCCGGCTGATCACGAGCTGTTGGATCTGCTCGGTGCCTTCGAAGATGTCGTAGATCTTGGCGTCGCGGTGCCAGCGCTCCACGGGGTGTTCGTCGACGTAGCCGGCGCCGCCGAGGATCTGCATGGCCCGCTCGGTGGCCCAGGTGGCGACGCGTCCGGCCTTCAGCTTGCACATCGAACCTTCGCCGTTCGTGTACTGCCCGTTCTTCGCGAGCCAGGCGGCGCGCCACACGAGCAGACGCGCGGCATCGATCTCGGTGGCCATGTCGGCGAGCATGAAGGCGATCGACTGGTTCTCGATGATCGCCCGGCCGAACTGCTTGCGCTCCTTGGCGTAGTCGAGCGCGTACTCGTAGGCCGCACGGGCGATACCGACCGCCTGCGCGGCGACGGCGGGCCGGGTGGCCTCGAAGGTCTGCATGGCAGCCTGCGATGAGGAGCGCCCACCCTCCCGGACCCGGGCGAGACGTTCCTCGAGCTTGGCGCGGCCTCCCAGGACCAGCTCACCGGGAACACGCACGTCGTCGAGAACGACCTCGGCGGTGTGGCTGGCCCGGATGCCGTGCTTGGAGAACTTGCGACCCTGGCTCAGCCCGGGAGTGTCCGGCGGGACGATGAACGAGGCCTGGCCACGTGCGCCGAGTTCGCGGTCCACCGACGCAACCACGACGTGGACATCCGCGATGCCGCCGTTGGTGATCCATGTCTTCGTGCCGTTGAGGACCCACTCGTCGTTGGCCTCGTCGTAGCGTGCCGTCGTGCGCAGCGACGAGACGTCGGAGCCGGCGTCGGGCTCCGAGACGCAGAATGCGCCGAGCGCCGGCTTCTCCGGTGTGCCGTAGCACCGGGGCACCCATTCCATGAGCTGCTCCTGGGTGCCGGCTGCGTGGATGCCGGCGGCGGCGAGGCCGGTCCCGAGCAGTGAGAGGCCGATCCCGGCGTCACCCCAGAAGAGCTCCTCGAGGACGATCGGGTACGTGAGTCCCGTCGGATCGAGGAGTGCCTGGAGCTGGAAGTCCACGCCGTACACGCCGATCTCGGCGGCCTGGCGGATCACCGGCCAGGGCGTCTCCTCGCGGCGGTCCCACTCCGCCGCGACGGGACGCATGACCTCGGCGGCGAACTCGTGGGCCCACTTCTGCAGCTGGACGTGGTCTTCGCTGAGCTCGAGCGAGAAATCACCCATCGGTACGGCCTCCTGAAGCGGGAACGGACCACCGCGATATGGCGGCCGAGGCTATGTTACCACTGGGTAACCAGCCGCGTCACTCCAAGGGGCAGGCCTGCGCCCGGCTCAGCGCCCACCACCGTCGGCCTCGGCCTCGGGCTCGCCCCGACCCTCGGACCCCGCACCGGTCCGGTAACGAGGAGGCATGACGACGGGCACGTCGCCCGCCGAAGCGCGTGGCGGGGTGTCGTCGGAGCGGACCCACATGGTCTGCTGCGGGAACGGAATCTCGATCCCTGCCTCGTCGAACGCCTCCTTGATGCGCAGGCGCAGTTCCCTCTCGATCGGCCACTGTTCGGCAGGTTCGGTCTTGATGACGAGACGGAGGGCGATCCCGCTCGCACCGAGCGACTGGACGCCCCACACCTCGGGCTCTTCGAGAATGTGGACTCCGGGCCCGTCGTCGTTCTCCCACATCTCGTTGGCCACCCGCTGGATGATCCCCTCGGCGAGACGGAGATCGGTGTCGTAGGACACTTCGATGTCCAGCAGCGCACGCGACCACAACTGCGACTTGTTCGCCACCCGCAGGATCTCGCCGTTGGGAACGTGCCAGACGGTCCCCTGGAGGTCACGGAGAGTCGTGGTCCGCAGTGACACCTTCTCGACGACACCGACGATGTCGGGCCCGCCGATCTGTCCGACGTCGATGATGTCGCCCACGCCGAACTGGTCCTCGATGAGCATGAAAAGGCCGGTGAGGAAGTCGCGCACGACCGTCTGGGCACCGAAGCCGAGTGCGATGCCCGCAACGCCCGCTCCTGCGATCAGAGGTCCGATCTCGATGCTCAACTCACCGAGGATCATCAGGGAGGCCAGTCCCCAGATCACCGCCGACGCGACACTCGACAGGACCGTCGACAGGGTCTCGGCGCGCGAGGCGGCCCGGGCGCTCTCACCGTCCTCCATCAGGAGGCGCCCCGCCGTCGACCCCCGCAGGCCTGCGAGCTTGTCCCCGGTCGTCGCGTCCGTGATCTCGGAGCTGAGGTGCCGGATGGCCCGTTTCGCCAGCCTCGAGAGCACGAATGCTCCGATCAGGATCACGATGATGCTGAGGGGCCGGTCGATCACCCAGTCCGCGGCGGTCGCGAGGAACTCGTTGTCGGTCTGTTCGAACACCCACCGGCACGTCGTCGAGGGCTCCGCACCGCAGGCGTCGAAGAGGCGACCCGAATTGGTGACGATGTCGGTGGTGTCGGTCTGAGCGAGGCTGAACACGGTGCCTCCCGGGTCGGCTGGCGGCGATGTGCCGACACAACCGTAGGGACTGGCGACGCCGCCGCCACGGACCTCACATCGTGGTCAGAGCCGCACGAGGGGCAGCGCCAGCAATGCTGCGAGCGCCTCGAGTTCGTCGGTGACGTCGCCGTAGACGAAGCCGTAGTGGTGTTCGAGACCCTCGTCGACGACGATGTCGAGGAGTCCGCGACCACCCGGGTCCATGCGCACGACGCCACTGGTCCCCCGGAACGGAGCGGGTCCGTCGACGACCGTTCCCGCCCCGACCACGAGCCGGGTCGTGCCCCGCGAGCGCGAGAACCGCGCGATGGTCACCCGGCCCGGTCGCAGCCCGAAGTCACCGACGAGCGGGATCTCCCGGTTGACATGGACACCGGCGGCCGGGCGCTCCGTGGCGGCCATCGACAACGGTGCCGCGCCACAGTGCCACAGCACAGCCGTCTCACCGTCGCCCTCGTGGGCCACGTCGACCAGGTCCGCGACGAACGCGTCGCCACCGGCGAGGTCTCCCAGCGCGAGCGTGATCACGGCGCCGAGCGCATCGGCCTCACAGGCACCGGCCAGACCGTCACCAATCGCGAGCGCCAGCGGGGTGCAGCATGCTCCGCCGTTGTCGGTGAAGCACTCCGGCCAACAGCGTGGCGCCACGCCGTCCCAGCCGTTGTCCGCCGCCAGATCGGTGAGCGCGACGTGGAGGCGCAGGCTACGCCGCACCCCCTCGGGGTCGAGACGGTCCACTCCCGCCATCCTCCGCGAGACGCGCTCGACCAGTTCACCGACCTGTGAGCCGGTGGCGGCCTCGGCCCGCACGAACAGGTCTTCGAGGGCCACGGTTCGGATCGTGGTCCCGATGTTCGACGCGACCACGGCGGGCTCCACGGCACAGGGTTCGAAGCCGACCGGAGGCTCGCCGATGACGCCGATGCGGGCCCGGGCGAGGCGCGCACGCAGCGCGTCGGCGCGTAGGAGCGCGGCGGGGTCCGGAGCCGCCGGGTCCGGGGGTGCCGAGATCGCGGGGCGTACCCGCGTCGGGCGCGCCAACGCGACGGCGAGTCGCTCGGTGGCTCCGGGGGAGGAGGGATCGACGAACAGTCGGGCCGGCGCCGGTCCCAGCGGATCGAGACGTCCCAGCAGGTAGGCGGCGAGATTGAGGCCGCACAGCGAGTTCAACCTGAGGCGGTCACCGGTACGTCGCTCCGGGAAGGCCCACAGTACGAGTTGAGCCGTGACCTGCTCCCGCACGGCCGCCACCAGCGAGGAGTCGCTGAACGTGGCGTGTGCCACGACGACGGCGTCGAGGCGGTCGGGCCACTCCCCGACGACGGCGGACACCTCGGCGGGTTCGGTGAACACCGTGTCGGTACCGACGCACCCGTCGACGGCGTCGCGCAACCGACCGAGGGCCATTCGGGCGTAGCGCCGACCGGCAGCGACGTCGAAGGTCGGGCGGCCGATGGCGATGAACCCGACGCTCGACGCCGTCATCGGATCCGCCCGGTGTCGGTCTCCATCCTCACGAGCGGGAGGAGTCGCTCCACATCGGCGACATGGCACAGGTCGGTCCCGTCGGTGAGGCACGCAGCCGTGCCGGCGGCGACACCGCGGCGCACGGCGTCGACGAGGTCACTTCCGTCCAACAGTGCCGCCACGAGTGCCGCCACCATCGTGTCGCCGGAGCCGACGGTGCTCACCACGTCCACGGCCGGTGGAGCGAACCATGTCGCGGGACCGTCCCGTTCCACCAGGACCGCGCCGCGCGCCCCGAGGGAGACCGCCAGCGCTTCGACGGCGCCGCGTCCGAGGACCTCGCGGGCGGCCACGACGAGTTCCCCGGAGGTCGCGGGCGTCCAGTCGACGAGCGACGCGAGCTCACGTCGGCTCGGCTTGACGATCGTCGCCGCGGACCGCACTGCCTCGGCGAGGGCCTGGCCCGCACAGTCGACGACCGTCGTCATGCCGGGCGAGTCCGCGTCGACGGCAGCGAGGAGGTCCCGGTAGAGCCGTGGCGGGGTGGTCGGCGACAGATTTCCCGAGACGACGAGGACCGATGCCCCGCGCGCGGCTGTGACCACGGCGTCCAGGAGGGCGTCGACGTCGGCGACCGGCGGGCCGTCCACGACGACGCGGTACTGGGTGCCACGGCTCGCATCGCGCACGGCGATCGACTCCCGCGTCATGTGTGGGTTGGCGATGCGTGAGACCGCCACGCCCTCCGCCTCGACGAGCGCGACGAGTTCGTCGCCGATGGGGCCTCCCGCCACGATGAGCGCCTCGCTGGCTACACCGAGGCGCCTCAGCGCACGCGAGACGTTGACGCCGCCCCCGCCGGGGTCCCGCCGCGACGCCACGGCGTGCATCTTGTGCTCGGGAACCATCGCCTCGACCGTGACCGCCACGTCGAGTGCCGGGTTGACCGTGAGGGTGACGACACGAACGCCTGTGACCTCCATCTCGCGCGACGGTACGCGCGCCAGCGCCGCACGAGAAGGGCCGATGGTCGCAAGTACAGGGGATGCGGAGGCCCCGGCGCGAACCCCTTGACACGGGTGTAATTACGCGGCTGTAATCTGTGAGTCCAGAAGGGCTCGATGAATGACCGGTGATGGTCACCAGAGCCGCTCTCCACAGCGGGAGGGCCGCCCGGCGGACGCCGAGCCCGATGGGCGAACGGTCGACGTTCGCCGGGCGTGGCGTGATGGACATCGGCCACTTCCGGCGACCCCGGTCATTCGCGACCGGGTATCGGGTACGAGCAGAGGGGAGACCGCCGTGGCACTCACGCACGAGTCGGTCAGCACGATCGGGACAGGATCCGCCTCCGGCGGTGTCGAGGGCGAGGAGATCCGTCTCGACGACGAGGCCTTCCAGACCCGGATGCGTGTCCGCAAACGTGACGGGAGCCTGGTCCCCGTCGACGTCACCAAGATCGTCGGCCGCGTCGAGCGCTGCGCCGAGGGTCTCACCGGCGTGGATCCGATGCGGGTCGCCACGAGGACCATCTCGGGCCTGTGCGACGGCGCCACCACGGCCGAACTCGACGAACTCGCCATCCGCACGGCCTCCGCGCTGATCGTCGAGGAGCCGAACTACTCCAAGCTCGCCGCGCGCCTGCTCGCCACCTACATCGACGAGGAGGTCGAGGCGCAGAACATCCACTCGTTCAGCCAGTCGATCGCCGCCGGCCGCCTGCTCGGGCTGGTGGGCGACGAGTGCGCGGAGTTCGTGGAGTCCAACGCCCGGGCCCTCAACGACGCCGTCGACACCGCCGGCGACAAGCTCTTCGAGTTCTTCGGCCTGCGCACGGTCTATGACCGCTACCTCCTCAAGCATCCCGACACCCGCAAGGCAGTCGAGACACCGCAGTACTTCATGTTGCGGGTGGCGTGTGGCCTGTCCACCTCCGCCGACGAGGCCATCGAGTTCTACCGGCTGCTCTCCTCACTCGAGTACCTCGCCTCGAGCCCCACTCTGTTCAACTCGGGAACCACCCACCCCCAGATGTCGTCGTGCTACCTGCTGGACTCCCCCGCGGATGACCTCGAGGCCATCTACGGCCGCTACACCGACATCGCCAAACTCTCCAAGCACGCCGGCGGTATCGGCCTCGCCTACAGCCGCGTGCGCAGCCGCGGTTCGTTGATCCGGGGCACCAACGGCCTCTCCAACGGGATCGTCCCCTTCCTCAAGACGCTCGACAGTTCGGTGGCCGCCGTCAACCAGGGTGGACGCCGCAAGGGCGCCGCCTGCGTCTACCTGGAGACGTGGCACGCCGACATCGAGGAGTTCCTCGAACTCAAGGACAACACCGGTGACGAGGCCCGGCGTACCCACAACATCAACCTCGCCAACTGGGTCCCCGACCTCTTCATGGAACGGGTGGAGAAGGACTGGCAGTGGTCGCTGTTCGATCCCCGCACGGTCCCGCACTTCGTGGACCTCTACGGCGAGGAGTTCGAGCGGGCGTACCTCGAGGCCGAGAAGGCCGGCCTCTACGAGAAGCAGGTCTCGGCCCGGCACCTCTACAGCAGGATGATGCGCACGCTCGCCCAGACGGGCAACGGCTGGATCACCTTCAAGGACGCCTCCAACACGAAGTGCAACCAGACCGGGAGCGACGACCGCGTCGTGCACCTGTCCAACCTCTGCACCGAGATCCTCGAGGTCACCAACAACGACGAGACCGCTGTCTGCAACCTCGGCTCGATCAACCTCGGTCGCCTCGTACGTGACGGCGAATTCGACTTCGACCGCCTGGGCGAGGTCGTCCGCACCGCCGTCCCGTTCCTCGACCGTGTGATCGACATCAACTTCTACCCCACGGACGCGGCCGCCACCTCCAACGCGGCGTGGCGCCCGGTGGGCCTCGGGATCATGGGACTCCAGGACGTCTTCTTCAAGCTACGCCTGCCGTTCGACTCCGACGAGGCACGGGCCCTGTCACAGCGCATCTCCGAAGAGATCTACTTCTGGGCGCTGTCCACGAGCTGTGAGCTCGCCGCCCGTTCGGGCCCCCACCCGAACTACGCCGAGACCCGCATCTCGAAGGGTCAGCTCCAGTTCGACCTGTGGGGGGTCGAGCCCACCGACCCCGAGCGTTGGGACGGCCTGCGGGCCCGCATCCGGGAACACGGCGTGCGCAACTCGCTGATGATCGCCATCGCACCGACGGCGACGATCGCCTCCATCGCCGGCTGTTTCGAGTGCATCGAACCCCAGGTCTCCAACCTCTTCAAGCGCGAGACGCTGTCGGGCGAGTTCATCCAGATCAACCAGTACCTGGTGCGTGACCTCCAGGAGCGGGGCCTGTGGTCAGCGGAGATGGCCTCGGCCGTCAAGCGTGCCAACGGTTCCATCCAGGAGATCGCGGAGATCCCCGAGGACCTGCGGGCGCTGTACCGCACGGCCTGGGAGATCCCGATGCGGTCGCTCATCGACATGGCGGCCGAGCGTGGGGCCTTCATCGACCAGAGCCAGTCGCTCAACCTCTTCATGGAGACCCCCACCATCGGCAAGCTCTCGTCGATGTACCTGCACGCGTGGAAGGCCGGCCTCAAGACCACCTACTACCTACGGTCCCGGCCCGCCACCCGCATCAACCAGACGTCGGCGGGCTCGTCGGCGCCGACCACCGGCGGCGACGGCGGACCGGGCGGCGGACCGGGCGGCGGTGAGGCCGTCCCCGCCGGCACACGGGCCTTCACCGACGCAGAAGCCGTGGCCTGTTCGCTCGAAAACCCCGAGACCTGCGAGGCGTGTGACTGATGGCCCTCACCGAACCGACCCCGTTCGTCGAGGTACCGCTGACCGAGGTCAGCGAGATCGCCCCCGACCCGTCCAATCAGCCTCGATCGCTATTGGATCCCGGCTTCGCGCTGACATTGCGACCGATGCGCTACCCGGCCTTCTACGACATGTACCGCGACGCCATCAAGAACACCTGGACCGTCGACGAGATCGACTTCTCCGATGACCTGGTGGACCTGAAGCGCAAGCTGCTACCGGCCGAACGCCACCTGGTCAACCGTCTGGTGGCGTTCTTCGCCACCGGCGATTCCATCGTCTCGAACAACCTGGTTCTCAACCTCTACCGGCACATCAACGCGCCGGAGGCCAGAATGTACCTGTCGCGCCAACTCTACGAGGAGGCGCTGCACGTCCAGTTCTACCTGACGTTGCTCGACAACTACATCCCCGACATCGACGAGCGCCAGGCGGCGTTCGCGGCGATCGAGAACATCCCGTCGATCCGCCAGAAGGCCGAGTTCTGCTTCCGCTGGATCGACTCGATCCACGCGGTCGACAGCCTCGAGACCCGTGACGACCGCCGCCGGTTCCTGCTGAACCTCATCTGTTTCGCCACGTGCATCGAGGGCCTGTTCTTCTTCGCGGCCTTCGCGTACGTCTACTTCCTACGGTCCAAGGGACTGCTGAACGGCCTCGCAGCCGGCACCAACTGGGTTTTCCGCGACGAGAGCTGCCACATGAACTTCGCCCTCGAGGTGGTGGACACGGTGCGCAACGAGGAACCCGACCTCTTCGACGATTCCCTCGCGGACGACATCCACACGATGATCCACGAAGCGATCGAGTGTGAGACCACCTTCGCCCGCGACATCCTCGGCGAAGGAGTCCCCGGGATGACGGTCGCCGACACACGCCAGTACCTCGAGTTCATCGCGGACCAGCGGCTCTCCCAGCTCGGGCTCGAGCCCCGTTACGGCTCGAAGAACCCCTTCGACTTCATGGAGCTCCAGGACGTCCAGGAGCTGTCGAACTTCTTCGAGCGGACCGTCTCGGCCTATCAGGTCGGGATCTCCGGCGACGTCACCTTCGACGACGAGTTCTGACCCACCATCAGATCTCCGGCCCACAGCCGTGAGAGCCGTCCGGCCCCGGCCGGCGGCACGCCTACCCAGCCCACGGGCCCGGTGTCGCTTCCGGCGGCGCCGGGCCCGTCGCTCTTCGGCCATGGCCAACCGGGCGACCACGAGATTTCACCGTTCGTTCACCGTGGTATCCACAGTCCGCGTGGAGCGCTGACGTAGTTTGACGACATCGACCGAGACACCGTGATCACGTACGTTCTCGACACTTCGGTTCTGTTGGCCGACCCCGGGGCGCTCTTCCGGTTCGAGGAGAACCATGTCGTGCTCCCCCTGGTCGTCCTGACCGAGCTCGAGGCGAAGCGCCATCATCCGGAGCTGGGCTGGGCGGCACGCCAGACCCTGCGTCACCTCGAGGAGTTGAGGGTCCGCCACGGCACGATCCACAACCCCGTACCGGTCAATCCCCACGGCGGAACGGTCAGGGTCGAGCTGAACCATGTCGATGCGCCCGGGATGCCGAAGGCTCTCCTCGACGGGTCGAACGACCAGCGGATCCTGTCGGTCGCCAAGTCGCTGCGCTCCGAGGGCCGCGAGACGGTCCTCGTCACGAAGGACCTGCCGCTGCGCCTGAAGGCGGCGGTGGTCGAGGTGCCGGCCGACGAGTACCGCTCCGAACTCGCGCTCGACCCGGGCTGGACGGGCTCGGTCGAACGACAGGTGTCCTCCGAGACGATCGACCGCCTCTATACCGACCGGGCCGTTGAGATCGCCGACCTCGACGGACTCCCGTGCCACACGGGTCTCACCTTGAAGGCCGGATCGCAGTCGGCGCTGGGGCGACTCCATCCCGACGGGCTCGTGCGGCCGGTGGACGGCGACCACAACCTGTTCGGAATCAGGGGGCGCAATGCGGAGCAGCGCTTCGCCGCGGACGTGCTGTCCGATCCCGACATCGGCATCGTCAGTCTGGGTGGACGCGCCGGAACCGGCAAGAGCGTGCTCGCGCTCGCCGCGGGCATAGAAGCCGTCCTGGAGCAGGAGACCCACCGCAAGGTACTGGTGTTCCGGCCCCTGTTCGCCGTCGGCGGACAGGACCTCGGCTTCCTGCCCGGCGACGAGGCCGAGAAGATGTCGCCGTGGGCGGCGGCCGTCAACGACGCCCTCGAGGCGATGTGCAGCGATCACGTGATCGACGAGATCACCAACCGGGGAATCCTCGAGGTGCTACCGCTGACGCACATCCGTGGGCGCAGCCTGACCGACACGTTCGTCATCATCGACGAGGCCCAGAACCTCGAGCGGGGCGTGCTGCTCACCGCGCTGAGTCGCCTCGGCTCGAACAGCCGGGTGGTCCTCACCCACGACGTCGCGCAGCGCGACAACCTGCGGGTCGGACGCCACGACGGGATCGTCTCGGTGATCGACGCGCTGCGGGGCCACCCTCTGTTCGCCCACATCACGCTCGAGCGTGCAGAGCGCAGTGCGATCGCGTCGCTCGTCACGGAGATGCTCGACACCGAACTCGGTGCCGGAACGGACGCCTTCGGCGACCGTGAACTACGCCGCGTGGTCTGACGCTGCGCCGACCGGTCGTGACGTCGGCGACGGGCCGACGTAGCGACTCGAAGGGCGGATGATCCGCCGATCCCCGGACTGCTCGAGGATGTGGGCGATCCAACCGATGACCCGGCTGGCCACGAAGGTGGGTGTGAACAGGTCACGGGGGATCCCTGCCGCCTCCAGTGCGACGGCGGCGTAGTACTCCACGTTGGTCGCGAACCGCCGACCCTCCTTGGCTTCGGCCAGCGTCTCCAGGATGACCCTCTCGATCGGCACCGCTGCAGCGATCCTGTCACCGCCGAGTCCCTCGGCGACCTCCCGCAGCAAGCGGGATCGCGGGTCGGTGTCGCGATACACG
This sequence comes from Acidimicrobiales bacterium, assembly GCA_040219085.1. NCBI lineage: Bacteria > Bacillati > Actinomycetota > Acidimicrobiia > Acidimicrobiales > Acidimicrobiales bacterium. The sequence goes on along the minus strand of JAVJTC010000041.1, from coordinate 56,130 downwards.
GCGTGGCCGAACCCCATGATCCGGCGATCCTGCGCGAGGGCCGCCCGGACCCAGCCCGCAGCCCGTCCGGGATCGACGATGTCGTCGAGCATGTCGAGTACCCGGCTGGGCGCACCGCCGTGCAGCGGGCCCGACAGGGCACCGATCGCCGCCACGACCGCGGAGGGCACATCGGCCCCGGTCGACGTCACCACCCTCGCAGTGAACGTGGACGCATTGAATCCGTGGTCCAACGTCGCGATGAGGTACGTCTGGACGGCGGCGACCGCCTCATCGGGGGCCTCCTCGCCAGTGAGCATGCGCAGGTAGTCAGCCACTGCAGGAAGCGTCGAGTCGGGCGCGACCGGCTCGAGGCCCAGACCGGCGCGGTGATGGGCGGCGACCAGGGTGGGGACCGCCGCGGCCACCCGTAGCGCATCGTGGCGCCGTCCGGCGCGGTCGCAGTCGATCACGGGTCGGGCGTCGGCCCCGAGGGTGATCAGTCCCGCCCGCAACGCGGTCAGAGCCGGGGCCTGCGCCAGCGTCACCACGGCCTCGATGGCCGCGCGTGGCACGCTCCGGAGCGCAGCAACCTCCGCGGCGAAGGCCGCCCGTTCGGCACCGGCGGGCCACTCGCCGTCCACGAGGAGGGACCAGACGCTCTCCAGATCGGCGCTTCGCGCGAGGTCGGGCACCGATCGTCCCCGGTAGTGGTAGAAGCCCTCTGCGCCGCGAACCTCGCCGATGGTCGTGTCGGCCACGACGAGGCCCTTCAGCCCGGGCGGGGCGATCACCGCGCCGGTCGTGGCGGCGTCGGCTGCGGGGGTGTCTGGCCGGATGGGTTCCGTCGTCGTCGTCATGGGTCCATCGTCCTCGGACCATCTCACATTGACAACATTGATCAACTCAAGGATGATCGGGTCAACATGGACGAGAAGCCCGGCGCCCACCTGGACGCCCGGACCGCCGCCGCCCGCCTCGGCGTGAAAGTCGAGACGCTCTACGCCTACGTGAGCCGAGGGCTGCTGCATCCGACGAAGCCCGACGGACGCCACTCGATGTTCGATGCGGCGGAACTCGACTCCCTGCGCAGTTCACACGGGCGCGGCGACCGGGCGGGCCGCCTCGAGGTGCCCATCTCCACGGCGATCACCGCCACCGACGACCACCGCCTCCGTTACCGCGGCCTGGACGTGGCGACGCTGTTGACCGACGGCGTCGGATTCGAGGCCACCGCGGAACTCCTGTGGACCGGACAACTGCCCGGATCCGCACCCGTATGGGTGGCCCCCCAGGAGATCCTCCGGGCGGTCACCGCGTTCGAGCTCGCCGACACGGCGACGCTGCTCGACAGGCTCCGGGCCGTCGTGGTGGCAGCCTCCGCCACCGACCCGATGCGCCACGACCCGACACCCGACGCCGTCATCGGGCGTGCACGGGCACTGATCGCCGCGATGGTCCGGGGGCTCGGTGGCGACATGACCGCACCGTCGATCGCCGCGGCGCTGTGGCCGACGCTTACCGACCGGGCCCCGTCGGGACCGACCGTCGCTGTACTCGATCGCGCCCTCGTCCTACTCGCCGACCACGAGCTCGCCGCATCCACCCTCGCCGTCCGCGTGGCGGCATCGACGCGTGCGGACCCGTACTCGTGCGTACTCGCCGGACTCGGCCCGATGGGGGGAACCCTGCACGGGTCCGCAGCACGTGAGGTCCGTGGTGCGTTCGTCGGTGCCGACGCGTCGTCGCCCGCGGTCACGGCGGGGGCACTCGTACGCGACGGGCGGGGCCTCGGTCACCGGCTCTATCCCGAAGGTGACCCGCGGGTCGCCCTTCTCGCGGACGCGGCTCTGGCAGCGGCCCCCGACGATGAACGGTCGCAGGTCGTGGCGGCCGTGTACGCCGCCCTCCGGGACCTCTCGGCGACACATCCCAACGTCGACGTGGCCCTCGCGGTGACCGCAGAGTTGTTCGAATGGCGACCCGACGCTCCCGGCGCCGTGTTCGCGCTGGCGCGCAGCGCCGGCTGGATCGCCCACATGCTCGAGGAGCTGACCGAGGAGCCGCTGCGATTCCGTCCGGTGGTCCGCTACACCGGACCGGCCTGAACAGCCGGGCCGGGCCGGCGATGTCACCTCAGAACTCGACCTCGAGTTCGTCGAACTCGACGGGCTCGTCTCTGGCCATCGCCACCCACTCATCCATCTCCGCTGTCCCGAGAACGGTCGAGATGTAGCCGGCGCACTCAGGCGCGACGCTCACGTCGTAGGTGGCCAGGCGGGTGCACTCCGGGGCGAAGATCGCGTCGGCCATGGTCGGGCTCGTGCCGAAGAGGAACGGACCGCCATAGGTCTCGAGGCAGCTCGTCCAGATCTCGGTGATCCGGTCGATGTCGGCCCGGGCGCCCTTCCAGAGAGGAAATGCCGTGTGGCGTGCCCGGACGTTCATGGGCAGGGCGGTCACGAGGTCCGTGAAACCCGAGACGAGTTCGCTGCATACGGAGCGGCAGTGGGCCCGGGCGATGCGGTCCTCGGGCAGGAGCGGGGACCCGACGCACACCTCGTTGATGTACTCCGCCATTGCGAGCACCCCCCACACCCGCGCGCCGTCGTGGTCGAGCCGCGGCACCAGGAACGAAGGCGACAGCATCGTCAGCTCCGCGCGGGAATCCTCGTCGTCGCCGGGCACGTGCTCGACCTCGACGTCGAGGCCGGCGAACCTGCACAGCAGCCAGCCACGCAACGACCAGGCTCCGTAGTTCGCACTGTTGATGGTCAGGACCGCGGGGGGCATGCCACATTTCACCACACGAGGGTTCGTGACCTGACACCTGAGGTGGGTAATGTCGCAGGTTCGTGCTTGCGTATCAGACCTTCGAGTCGGTTGCGGGACTGACCAGATTCAACCTCTCGGCCCTCGAGCCGTTCGCCCGGCTGGGACTCCCCGGCCGGGTCTACGGGAGCTATCCCCCGATGCGCCGCTTCGCCGCGGGTCACCAGACGCTGTCGGGCCTACGCCTGACCCACCGTCGTCCCCCTTTCGCGATCGCCGGTCTACGCGAGGACGTCGTGGCTTCGACCCCGTTCGCCGACCTGGTCCGCTTCGTGCCGGAACAGTCCGCTGGCGACGTCCCCCGCCCGTCCGTTCTGGTCCTCGCTCCCCTGTCGGGCCACTTCGCCACGCTCATCCGCAACACGGTCGAGGTCATGTCCGGCGACCACGACGTCTACGTCACCGACTGGCGCAATGCCCGCGAGGTCCCCGTCGGCGACGGCCGCTTCGGCCTCGACGAGTACACCGACCATGTGATCGGATTCCTCCGCCACATCGGACCGGGCACGCACCTGCACGCGGTCTGTCAGTCCTGTGTCCCGGCTCTGGTGGCGAACGCCGTCCTCGCAGCCGACGGTGACCCGGCCACGCCACCGTCGCTGACGCTGATGGCGGGCCCGGTGGACACGCGGATCAACCCGACCTCCGTGAACGAGCTGGCGACATCACGCTCCCTGAGGTGGTTCGAGCGCAACCTGATCGCCCGGGTGCCGTGGGGACACGATGGCGCCAACCGACGCGTGTACCCCGGCTTCATGCAGGTCGCCGGATTCCTGGCCATGAACCCGCGCCGCCACCTCGAGTCCCACATCGACCTCTACCACCGCCTCGTCGAGGGCGACGAGGACGCAGCCTCCTCGGTGCAGGAGTTCTACGCCGAGTACTTCGCGGTGCTCGACATGACGGCCGAGTTCTACCTCGAGACGGTGAGCCGGGTCTTCCAGACCCACGACCTCGCGCGGGGCGAGATGACCCACCACGGCGAACCGGTCGACCCCGGCGCCATCGGCCGCACCGCTCTGTTGACGATCGAGGGCGAGCGCGACGACATATGCGCCATCGGCCAGACCGCCGCCGCGCACGACCTGTGCACCGCCGTCCCCTCCACCCGCCGGGCCCACCACCTCCAGGCGGGGGTGGGCCACTACGGCGTGTTCAGTGGCCGCCGGTGGAAGAACCAGATCTACCCCGTCGTCCGCTCGTTCATCGCAGCCAACGACATGGTGACTACTGGGCGCACCAGCCCCCGTCGACCGTCCACGCCGCTCCCCGCACCTGGCTAGCGGCGTCGGAGCACAAGAACACGAGAACGTCGCCGAGTTGCTCGGGCGTGACGAAGGCCGCGCTGGGTTGCTTCTCACCCAACAGCGCCTCGGTCGCCTCCTCGAACGTCCTGCCCTCCGCCTCGGCGCGGGCCTCGATCTGGGCCCGCACGAGCGGCGTCAGCACCCAGCCCGGGCAGATGGCGTTGCAGGTGACGGCGGTCCGGGCCGTCTCGAGCCCGACGACCTTCGTCAGCCCGACCATCCCATGCTTCGCGGCCACATAGGCGGCCTTGCCGGCTGAGGCGACGAGGCCGTGCGCCGACGCCAGGTTGACGATGCGGCCCCACCCCGCGGCCTTCATGGCCGGAAGGGCGCAGCGGATGGTGTGGAAGGCCGAGGACAGGTTGATGGCCATGACCGCGTCCCACTTCTCGGGCGGGAAGTCCTCGATCGGCGAGACGTGCTGGATCCCGGCGTTGTTGACGAGGATGTCGACGCGGCCGAACTCACCGGCTGCGCGGGCCATCATCGCCTCTATCTGGGCCGGGTCACGAAGGTCGGCGCCGTCGTAGCTGACCGCCACACCACCTGCCCGGATCTCCTCGACGATCCCGTCGATCTCGGCCTGATCGCCGAGGCCGTTGATCACCACGTTCGCACCTTCGGCTGCGAGCGCCCGGGCCATCCCCAGCCCGATACCACTCGTCGAGCCCGTGACCAGTGCAGTCTTTCCGCTGAGTCCCATCAGGCCTCCCATTCGCCGCTCGGACGCGCCGACCCTATCGACGGCGCACCGGAGGGCGGGCGTCGCCGCCAGACCGGACCGTTTCCAGCACACGGCCGCCACTGATCGGCGATGATGAGGACACGCGTTCACAACCGAGGGGACGGCAACCATGCCGACAGTCACGTCGTCGATCGTCATCGGAACCGGTCCGGAACGAATCTGGGAGATGCTGGGTGATCCCGCCGGCTACCCGGACCACGTCGTCGTCACCGATCGGATGATCGAGGTCCCCGATGGCGAGTTCGGACTCGGCTCGACCTACCGCGAGTACGGCGGGATCAAGCCGTTCAAAGGCGAGAGCACCTGGACGGTCACCACATTCGAGCCGATGACCCGCCAGGTCCACACCGGCACCGACGCCGCCATGAACTTCGAACTGACGACGGATCTGGCGCCCGTGGACGGAGGCACCCGACTCACCCAGACCCTTGTGCTGACCCCGAAGTGGTTCGCCCGCCCACTCAACATGGCGATGTGGCCGCTCTTCCTCGGCAAGCGGGCCCAGGCGGCCATGGATCAGACCCTGGCGAACGTCAAGGCCCACGCGGAGAAGGGCTGAACCGACCGACGGGGACCAGCCGCGGCGCTCAGCCTCCCTCCGGTTCCGCTGGAGCCTTCTTCGGCTCGGCTGAGCGCTGAAGCGTGTAGAGACTGAGTGCGACAACCACGACCACGATGCCGACGACCTGCCAGATCGTCACCGACTGGTCGAGGAGCCACCAGGCGAGCAGCGAGGACCCGACGGGCGTGAACAGCTGCAGGACACCGACCAGTGCGAGCGGCACGCCCTCGTGTGAGTAGTTGGTGAGGGCGTGGCCGGCCCCGGGAATGGCGGCGATGAGCGCGATCCGCGTCCAGTCCGAACCGGCGTCGGGCAGGATCTGTTCACCCGAGATGAACAGGATCGGCGTCATCGCCACGCCCGCCCAGGCCCACAGGCCGACCATGAAGGCGAGCGTGCCCGTCGTGGTGCGGGCCTTCTTCGCCGATGAGAAGTAGACGGCCATCGTCACGAGAGACGCTGCGGCGAGCAGATCGCCGACGATGTCGCCGGTCTCGGCCGATCGTGCGGACAGGACCATGACGCCCGCCCCCGCGATCGCCACCGCGATCCACGAGGCGTCCCGGAGACTGGCCCTCTCCCTGAAGAACAGGCGCCCCGCGATCAGCAGCGGCAACGGCTGGAGAACCCCGATCAGCGTGGCGTTGGCCACGCTCGTCATCTGCACCGCGGTGAAGAACAGGGCCGTACTCGCTCCGAAGGCCAGCCCGGGAAGCATCGTCACCCCGATCACACCCGGCCGCAGCTGCCCACGGACCGCGGCGATGACCGCCATCCCGGCACAGGCGAACCAGACCCGCCAGAAACCGACAGCCAGTCCGTTGATCTCGGCGCCCGCTATCAGCGCCGGGCTGATGGAGAAGAGCGCGACGCCAGCGGCGGCTGCGGTGACGCTGAGGGGCGAAACCGCCCGTTCGTCCCCGTCGGGATCGAGAGCGGCCGAGGGCCCGACCTTCGGTGGTTCGGCGCGACGACGTGGCTTCGACGAGTCGACCTCGGGCGGGAGCGTCACGCGCGGAGCCTAGCTGTCTCATCGAGACACTTCATGACGGAACTCGTGCCGAGGGCAGCCTTCACCTCACGACGTGCGGCCTTCGCCTCAGGCCATGCCTCAGGCCATGAGGTCGTCGATGCGGCGTCGGGTGTCGGAATCGACGGCGTGCCAGGCGCCTTCGTGGCGGTAACGCTCCAGGAGCGGGGTCGTCCGGTCGAGTCCGTCCAGCAACTCGATGCGGTCCGGATCGACGAGAGCGGGATGGCTCACCCCGCACGCCCATGCCAGACGCAACATGTCGTGGCGCAACGCTGCGACGTAGTTGGCTACCCGATCGGCCTTCGACGTCGGGTCGAGCCCCCGTGACAGCCAGCGTCCCTGCGTCGCCACGCCGGTGGGGCAGTGCCCGGTGTGGCAGCGCTGTGCCTGGATGCAGCCGATTGCGAGCATGGCCTCTCGGGCGACGTTGATGCAGTCCGCGCCGAGAGCCATCGCAACCAGCGCCTCCTGGGCGAATCCGAGCTTGCCCGATGCGACGAAGACCACCCGCTCGGTCAGATCCCGCGCGGCGAAGACACCGAAGACCTCGGCCAGCCCGAGCCGCAGAGGGAGCGCCACGTGATCCGCGAAGACCAGCGGGGCGGCACCGGTTCCGCCCTCCCCGCCGTCGATCGTGACGAAGTCCGGCCCCGCCCGGCGTGTGGCCATCGTGTCGGCCAGTTCGATCCAGAAATCCCGCTCACCGACGGCGGACTTGATGCCGACGGGCAGACCCGTGGCCGCGGCGATGCCCTCGACGAAGTCGACCAGCCCACCCACGTCGCCGAACGCGGTGTGCGCGTTGGGGCTCACGACCGTCACCCCGGCGGGGACTCCCCGGCATCGTGCGATCTCGTCGGTCACCTTCGCCGCCGGCAACACACCTCCGAGACCGGGCTTGGCGCCCTGGCTGAGCTTGATCTCTATCGCCCTGACGGGACGCCCCTCGATGGTCTCGAGCAGGCGGTCCATCTCGAAAGCGCCGTCGGGACCGCGAGACCCGAAGTACCCGGTGCCGAGCTGGTAGACGAGGTCCCCACCGTGAAGGTGGTGCTCGGCGATGCCGCCCTCGCCGGTGTTGTGGAGAAACCCCCCGATCGCTGCACCGCGGTTGAGGGCCTCCACGGCGGCACCGCTGAGCGAGCCGAAGCTCATCGCCGACACGTTGACGACGGAGCCGGGACGGAACGCTCCGGGGCGCCCGTTCGCCTCCCCCAGAACCTTGGCGCACGGCAGGTCGTGGAGGCCCTCGCTGTGACCAGCGTGGGGAAGCGCCGACTGGCGGATCACGACGTACCCGGACGCCTCCTCGAGACGATTGTCGGTGCCGAACCCGAAGTAGCTGTTCTCGAGCTTCGACGAGGCGTAGACGTAGCGCCGCTGGTCGCGACTGAACGGACGTTCCTCGTCGTTGTCGGTGACGATGTACTGGCGTAGTTCGGGACCGACGCGTTCGAGCAGATACCGGAGATGGCCGACCAGCGGGAAGTTCCGCAGAATCGCATGGCGTGTCTGGACGAGGTCGTAGGCCGCCAGCGCCACCAGCGGGGCCACGATCACGACCACGACGATCAGCCATGTCGACACGTCCGGCACCGTAGCCGGGCACCCGGGCCGTTCAGATGGCCGCTCCCGGCGCTAGCCCCCGGGGGCCGCGCCGTGGCCGGTAACGCCACCCCCGGCGCCGTCACCGGCAAAGGCGGAGAGAATCTCCTCGGCTGCAACCGATGCGGCCTTCGTCCCCTCCATGACCCCGGGCTCGACCCGGGCGACGACCGCTGCGACCGCCGGGTCCGCACGGAGGCGCTCGACGAGGCGGTCCTCCACCATCGACCACATCCACTGGAGCTGCTGACGCCGGCGGCGCTCGTCGAACTCCCCTGTCCCGGTCAGAGTCTCACGGTGGCGTTCGACGGTCTCCCAGAAGTCGTCGAGGCCGTCACCGGTCAGCGCCGAACACGCCAGTACGGGCGGGTCCCACGAGGGTGAGGTGGGGCGCAGCAGGCGCAGGGCGGCACGGTAGTCCCGCACCGCCTGACGAGCGGCTGTGACACCGGGACCGTCGGCCTTGTTGACCGCGATCATGTCCGCGAGCTCGAGCACGCCCTTCTTGATCCCCTGCAACTCGTCACCGGCCCCGGGTAGTGCGAGCACGCAGAACATGTCGACCATCGACGCTACGACGGTCTCGGACTGGCCGACGCCCACGGTCTCCACCAGAACCACGTCGTGACCCGCCGCCTCGAGCACGACCATCGTCTCGCGGGTGGTCCGGGTGACCCCGCCGAGCGTTCCCGCTGCAGGTGACGGCCGGATGAACGCAGCCGGGTCGACGGACAGTCGGGCCATGCGGGTCTTGTCGCCGAGGATCGAACCGCCGCTGACCGTGCTCGACGGGTCCACGGCGAGCACCGCGACCCGGTGACCCGCCCCGGTCAGCTGCGAACCGAGGGCGTCGATGAACGTGCTCTTGCCGACACCGGGCACGCCGGTGATCCCCACCCGGTGGGCGTCACCGGAGTGGGTGACCAGACCGGCCAACACCTCCGACGCGAGCTGACGGTGATCGGCCCGGGTGCTCTCGACCAGCGTGATCGCCCGGCCGATCCAGGTCCGGTCCCCGGCGAGGACGCCGTCGACGTAGTCGGCGGCGGTGGTCACCCCGCGGAGGTTCCCGCCCCGTCGAGCGTGTCGAGCAGCTCGGCGGCCGCGGTGGCGATGACCGTCCCGGGCGGGAAGATCGCAGCGGCTCCCGCAGCGAGCAGGGGCTCGTGATCGGCCGGCGGGATGACCCCACCGACGACGATCGCGATGTCGGAACGGCCCAGGGCGTCGAGTTCGGCCCGCAGCTCGGGGACGAGGGTCAGGTGCCCCGCCGCGAGCGAGGAGGCACCCACGACATGCACGTCGTTCTCCACGGCCTGGCGCGCCGCCTCCGCGGGTGTCTGGAACAGCGGACCGATGTCGACGTCGAAACCGAGGTCGGCGAACGCTGTGGCGATGACCTTCTGGCCCCGGTCGTGGCCGTCCTGGCCCATCTTGGCGACGAGGATCCGCGGGCGTCGTCCGTGGTCCGCGGCGAAGGCCGCGACCCGCTCGCGCACGTCGTGGACCGTCGCGTCGTCACCCACCTCACTGGAGTACACGCCCGAGATGGTACGGATCTCCGCGACGTGACGCCCCCAGACGGCCTCGAGCGCGTCACTGATCTCTCCCACGGTCGCGTACGCCCGCGCGGCCTCGACCGATGCCGCGAGGAGGTTCCCCTCCCCCGTCTCGGCCACCTTCGTCAGCGCAGCCAGCGCCCCACGCACACGGTCGGTGTCACGCTCGGCCCGCAGCCGCTCGAGTTTCGCGATCTGCTCGGCACGCACACCCGCGTTGTCCACCGCCCGGACGTCGAAGTCGTCACCACCGTCGGGGCGGAACGTGTTCACGCCGATGACGGCCTGGCGGCCGGAGTCGATACGGGCCTGGGTACGGGCGGCCGCCTCCTCGATACGGAGCTTCGGGATGCCCGCGGAGATGGCCGAGGCCATCCCTCCGGCCTCCTCGATCTCGCGGATGTGGACCATGGCGGCGGCCGCGAGCTGCGAGGTGAGCTTCTCGACGTACCAGCTTCCGCCCCACGGGTCGATGACCCGCGTGGTCCCGGCCTCGTGTTGGAGCATCAGCTGGGTGTTGCGTGAGATGCGTGCGCTGAAGTCGGTGGGGAGGGCGAGTGCCTCGTCGAAGGAGTTCGTGTGCAGCGACTGCGTGTGGCCCTGGGTCGCGGCCATCGCCTCGATGCAGGTCCGGGCGGCGTTGTTGAACGCGTCCTGAGCGGTCAGGCTCCACCCCGACGTCTGGCAGTGGGTACGCAGCGACTGCGATTTCGGGTTCTGCGGATCGAACTGCGCCACCAGCTGTGCCCACAGCAGCCTGGCCGCGCGCAGCTTGGCGACCTCCATGAAGAAGTTCATCCCGACGCCCCAGAAGAAGCTGAGCCGCGGGGCGAAGGCGTCGATGTCGAGGCCGGCCTCGATGCCGCAGCGGATGTACTCGACGCCGTCAGCCAGCGTGTAGCCGAGCTCGAGGTCCGCCGTCGCACCGGCCTCCTGCATGTGGTAGCCGGAGATCGAGATCGAGTTGAAGCGGGGCATCTCGGTGGAGGTGAACGCGAAGATGTCCGACACGATCCGCATGGAGGGGTCGGGCGGGTAGATGTAGGTGTTGCGGACCATGAACTCCTTGAGGATGTCGTTCTGGATGGTCCCGGTCAGCTTCTCCGCCGACACACCCTGTTCCTCGGCTGCGACGATGTAGAGCGCCAGGACGGGCAGTACGGCGCCATTCATGGTCATCGAGACGCTCATCTCGTCCAGCGGGATGCCGTCGAAGAGCGTCCGCATGTCGTAGATCGAGTCGATCGCCACGCCGGCCATGCCGACGTCGCCGGCAACGCGGGGATGGTCCGAGTCGTAGCCGCGGTGGGTGGCCAGGTCGAAGGCGACCGACAGGCCACGTTGGCCCGCCGCGAGGTTGCGTCGGTAGAACGCGTTGGACTCCTCGGCAGTGGAGAATCCGGCGTACTGACGGATCGTCCAGGGGCGGGTGCGGTACATCGTGGCGTAGGGGCCACGGACGAACGGGGCGAGGCCGGGCCAGGTCTGGGGGAAGGTGAGGCCCGCCGTGTCGTCGGGGCCGTAGAGGGGATCGACGACGATGCCCTCGGGCGTCTCGTGACCGAGGGTCTCAGGGTCCTTGCCGAGCGATGCGACCACATCGCGGCGCCAGGCATCGATGTCGCCGGCAGGGGCCGGGCCGTCGGTGAGGGGGACTGTCGAGAAGTCTGCGGGGACCGTCATCGCTGCACTCCCAGTCGGTCGAGGGCGTCACCCAGTACGGCGAGCAGGTCCACCCCGAGGTGCACGAAGCCGACCACGCCGGCCTCTCTCAGCGCAGCGGCGTCGTCGCCGGGCTTGCCGGCCAGCCAGATTGCGGCGCATCCGGCCTCGTGCAGCGCGCTCGCGGCGCTCTGCGCCCGCTGCGCGTACACGTCGTCGGAGGAGCAGATCACCGCTCCGGCCGTGCCGCTGGCACGCCACGCGGCGACGAGTGATGCGTCGTCGTCGTGACCACCGGCGTCGATGGTTGCGATGCCTGCGACGCCGAAAGTGTTGGTCGCGAACGTCGAGCGGGTGGTGTGCTCGGCGAGCGGTCCCAAGTTGGCCAGGAAGACCGACGGTCGGGCGCCGGTGCTGTCGAGGTGGTGGTCGGAAGCCACCCGCAGGGCCTCGAACGGTTCGGCGAGGCGGTGGACCGCAAGCGGGTCGACCGTGGCACCACCGGAAGGGACCTCGGCGACGGCGAAGGGTTCACGCTCGAGTTGTTCCTCGTCGACGAGAGGGAACTCCGACACCCCCGTCAGCGGACGTCGCCGGGTGGCGAGAGTGGCCAGTGTGGACTGCCACTGTTCGTCGAGCAGAGCGGCGACACGGCCCGACGTGAGCGCAGCGGCGACGCCACCCGATGAGTCGATCTCACCCAGTCGTTCCCATGCCGCGGCGGCCAGTTCGGTGGTGAGCGACTCGACGTACCAGGACCCTCCGGCGGGATCGACGACGTGGGTCAGCCCGGACTCCTCGGAGAGCAGGTGGGCGATGTTGCGGGCGAGCCGCCGACCGAGTTCGGACGGCCGGCCGATCGCGGCGTCGAATGGGCGCACCGTGACAGACGTGGCTCCCCCTGCCATGGCAGCGAAGGTGGCGACCGTGGTGCGCAGCAGGTTCACCCACGGATCCACCCGGGTCACCATTGCGGCAGCCGTCACGGCGCCGACGACGGGCTCGATGTCAGCCGTGGGCACCCCACTCGCCGTCAGCATCCGAGCCCAGCAGTACCGGGCGGAGCGGAGCTTGGCGATCGTCGTGAACTGGTCGACGTCGGCCGTCAGCGTGACGGCGATCAGGCGACCGGCCCGGCCCGGCTCGACGCCGGCCGATTCCAGTGCCCGCAGGTAGGCGGCGGCGGTGGCGAGGGTGAGAGCCACCTCGGTCGCGGGCGTCGCGCCGGCGTCGGCCCAGACCGAGCCGTCGGCGACGGCAACGGACACTCCCGGCCATTCCCCGGCGACGTCGGCCAGCGCAGCCAGCGCGGCAATGGAGTCGTCGAGATCGGCTGACAGTGCACCATGGCGGGCGAGCGCGCCGACAGGGTCGGCGCCGAGAGCACCCGTCGTCACGGCCGGGTCCAGCCCCCGACGCCCGAGCAGATCCGCGAGGGCACGACCGGCCTCGGCGAACCACGGTCCCGGTTCGAGCGCCACGGGCGCCAGATCGAGCAGGACACCGGCCAGCGCGTCGTCGAGATCGTCCACGGTGGGCGGGCGCAGCAGGCGCAGCGAGATGCTCGTCGCCCCACCTTCGAGATCGTCGAGGATCTCCGCGTTCGTCACGGCCGGGTCGTCGAGTACGTGGCCCTGGCGGAGGTCGAAGCCGGCCACCAGAGCTCCCGTCGCCGTCGCGCCGCGTACGAACGGCGCCGCCCCCGGCAGCCCAGCGGCCGAGGGGTCGGGTGAATCTGCCCCGGTGTAGAGCGGTGCGACGTCGATCCCGTCGGGCAGCGTCGTGACGAGGGACCTGTAGGGCCTGCCCTTCACGGCGGACCCGACCTCGGCGAGCCACTGCTCGCGGTCGGGGACGTCGACGTCGATGTCGAAGAGGTCGTCTGCGGTACTCACGACCCCGATCGTAGGTCAGCCGACGAAGACCACCTCGAACGAGACGGCCAGCTCACATCCGGCTTCCTTCCCGACGCGCTCGGCGTTTCCCCGGAGGAACTCGTCCGGATCGGGAGCCGCGTCGCCAAGAGCCTCCAGATAGAGGTGGTGCTCACGAAGGGAGGCCACGCCTGCGTCGATGTGGTCCGTCACGTCGACGTAGTGGCTGGCCTCTGGCGAGGCGTTGAAGGCCACCACCTTCAGGCCGTCCCACGGCCCGGGAATGCCCGGTCCGTCCAGATCGGGAAAGGCCCACGGGTTGGCGGCGTCCCGGGCGGCGTCCAGGAGCGCGAGCCCCGTGGCCCGGTGGTCGGGGTGGTTCCAGCTCGGACCGCCCCACGACTCGCGCCGGTTGATCGAGATGGCCACGTCGGGCCGATGACGGCGGATGGCCAGCGCGAGGGAGCGTCGCAGGGCCAGGTCCGCCTCGACCCGCCCGTCGGGAAAGCCGAGGAAGTCCACGACATCGACCCCGACGACAGCCGCCGACCGGCGCTCCTCCTCTTCACGGAGCGGTCCCACCTCGTCGGGATGGCGCCCGCTGATCCCGGCCTCGCCGGAGGTCACCAGGACGTAACGGATGTCGCGACCCTCCGAGACCCAGCGGGCGATGGCGGATGCCGCGCCGTACTCGAGGTCGTCGGGGTGGGCGACCACGGCGATCGCACGGGCCCAGTCGGTCGGGAAGGGTTCGAGCATGGGCGCACCCTAGGCCAAGTCGGGCCGTTCGAAGACCAGGATCTCGGTCGCCGCGCCGAGGGCGACCTCGGTGGCGATCGTGCGCTGAGGAAGACTGAAGTCCACCGGCAGAGCCGTGAGCAGGGCCCGGTCCGCGCCGTCGCCGGCGAGGAAGAGCCAGCGCGAGTCGGGGGAGAACGCCGCCGCCGTGACGACCCCGGTCACGAGACCGGGGATGGTCTGTCCGGTGTCGAGGTCGACGACCTGCTCGGTGGTGCCCTGACCGGTGAGTAGCCAGGCGGATCCGTCGGGTGCGAGCAGCGAGGCCGTACCGACCTCGGGAAGTGTCGGCGTCGTCTCCGCCCCCACGGACCGGACCGTCTCCCCCGACTCGACGTCGACCACGTCGAAGGAGCAGATCAGGTCGTCGTCGCAGTCGAGCACGAGTACCCCACCGGCGGAGACGGCCAGCGGCAATGCAGTCGTGATCCTGCGTGGCTGCTCGGCGGCCCCGAGCAGCCACGCACCACCGATCTCGGGGTGCGTGAGGACCACTCCTGCGCGATGGGCGCCGAAAACCTCGAAGCCGACGGGCGCCAGGAAGGGAACGGGCTCCCCACCCGGAACCAGGTCCACGAGAAACGAACCGTCGGCCAGGGCGACAACGACGCCGGGGCCCGCCGAAGGGGTCGGGACACCGAAGCCCACGACGTCGTCCGCGGCGGGGCCGTCGAGGGGACCTGCGCTGGATCCCTGGACGACCTCGACGACGTCGTCGCGGAGATCGAAGGCCCTGAGGCCGTCGGCCGTGGTCGTCCACAGTTCCGACTCGAAGAGCGCCATGGTCGACAGCACCGTCGGTTCGTCCCGGGTGATGTCAGGCTCGTCGATCACCACCCGCTCGCCCGTGTCGAGGTCGACGACGAGGATCCCCTCCTCGGCCCGTATCACGACCATCAGCCCGGACTCCTCGCCGAGCATCGGCGGCTCCGGCGTGGGTCCCGGCCGGATCTCGGTGCGGCGCGGCCCCTCCTGCGCGACACCCGGTTCCGTCGCTGCGTCCCCCGTGTCCACACCCCCCGTCGGGGCAGGCGCGGGCTCGGCCTGCTCGGGCATCGGATCGTCTGTTCCGGTCAGCCAGGTGACGGCGACGAGGACCACGACGAGGACGACGGCGGCGGCGACGCCCACGACGAGCGGCCTCGGGGGGCCGACCGAGGCTTCGGCCGTGGCCAACTCATCGGATCCCGTCTCCTCGCCGACGAGCGGGACGAAGCCGGCGGAAAGGTCGTGGCCGCAGCGTGCGCAGAACCGGTCGACCGACCCGACCGGATGGTCACACACCGGACAGCGCGCCGGCTCCGTCGGCGAGGTCACCGGTACGCGCCCGAACGGCGGCAGCACGCACCACGCAACGTGCCCGGGTTCGTGACGGCTGACATGACCCGAACGTACCTCTCCACCGCGACGTGACGACCTCGGCGGGTCGCACGGCTGACGGGCGCGGGTGCGCACCCACCGCGAGCCGCGACGATGGAGGTCGTGAACGCCCCGCCGCCCGGACACGGTGCTCGACTCTGGTCGCTGGTCGTGCCCGCCGACGACGCCGATGACGCCGCAGATCAGCTCTGGCGGGCGGGAGCGACGGCCGTCGTGATCGAGGAGCGCGGGTCGACGGTCCGCCTCACGACCGATGTCGCCCCGCCGGGACCCACGCCACTCGGATGGCGGCGAACCCCCATCGACACGGACGAGGCCGCGTCGGGCTCATGGCTCGAAGGCCTGCCACCTGTCCGGATCGGCCCCTGGACGATCCATCGTCCCGAACTCGACGTCACCGTCGACGGGGCGGTCGCGATCGACCCCGCCCGGGCGTTCGGGAGCGGGCATCACCCGACGACCCGGCTCGCACTCGAAGCGCTGGGCCCGCTCGTCGGACCCGGCGTCAGACTCCTCGACGTCGGATGCGGCAGCGGCGTCCTCGCCGTGGCGGCCGCGGTTGGCGGCGCCCGGTGCACCGCTCTCGACGTCGACCCCGAGGCCGTGGCGGCGACCAGGGCCAACGCGGCCCGCAACGGCGTTGCCAGACGTGTGGACTGCGTGCTGGGAACGGTGACGGCGGTCCGCGGTGATTTCGACGTCGTCGTTGCGAACATGTTGGTCCCCGCGATCACGGCGTGTGCGGCGAACCTCGCCGCGGCGACGCGTCATGGAGGCGTCCTCGTCATCACGGGCGTCCTCGAGAACCAGGCCCCACAGGTACAGGACGCGCTCGGACTCACCGAGAGGCATCGGCTCGCTGCCGGCGACTGGGTGGGCCTCGTCTACGATCATCGGCCGTGACTGGCGACTTCCTCGACGACATCCGCGACATCGTCGGCGCCAGCCGGGTCGTGACCGACGAGGCGGAACTGGCGCCGCGCCTCGTCGACGAGCGCCGCCGCTACCAGGGGAGCGCCCGCTGCCTCGTGCGACCAGGCTCGACGGCCGAGGTGGCCGCGGTGGTCGCGGCGTGCGCCAGGAGGGGCGTGCCGGTGGTGGCCCAGGGCGGCAACACGGGCCTGTGCGGGGGTGCCACCCCCCAGTCGGCGGACACCGTCGTGGTCGACATTGGCCGGATGCGGACCGTCCGCAAGGTGGACACCGCAGACGACACTCTCACCGTCGAGTGTGGGCTGTCGGTCGCGGAGGTGGGCGACATCGCCGCACGCCACGACAGGCTCTTCCCGCTGCGCTTCGGCGCCGACGCGACGGCGACGCTCGGCGGCGCCCTCGCGACGAACGCGGGAGGGACGAACGTCCTGCGGTACGGCATGGCGAGAGACCTCACGCGCGGTGTGGAGGTGGTCCTGGCAGACGGCCGCGTCCTCGATGACCTCCGTGGGCTGCGCAAGGACAACACCGGCTACGCGCTGAGCGAGCTGTTCGTCGGCAGCGAGGGGACCCTCGGCATCATCACCGCGGCGACCGTCGCTCTGTTCCCCCGGCCGACCGCCGTCGTCACCGCCGTCGCGGCGGTCCCCGACGTCGCCGCCGCCGTCGCGCTCCACACCAGGCTGCGCGCGGCGACCGACGGGCGGCTCAGCGCGTTCGAGTGGGTGTCGGCTGTGTCCTCGCTCCTCGTCGCAGAAGAGCTGCCCGACACCCGCGTGCCGTTCGCCGGCAGCGACGCCGTGCTCATCGAGGTCGATTCGCGCGGACCCCTCCAGTCGCTCACCGATCTGTTGATGGCAGTGCTCGCCGAGGCGGCCGAGGCGGGCGAGATCACCGACGCGGTGGTCGCTCCCGACGAGGCGGCGAGGAACGAGATGTGGGCGGCACGGGAGGCGGTTCCCGAGGCCGAGAAGCACGCCGGCGGTGCCCTCAAGCACGACGTGAGCGTGCCGGTGTCCGCGATCGCGCCCTTCGTCGCACGGTGCGGCGAGGCACTCGCCGCCACCGACGCGGACGTCGCCATCTCGGCGTTCGGTCACCTCGGCGATGGGAACCTCCACGTCAACCTGCTCTCGGCGACCCGCACCGGCCCCCCGAGCGCGCGCGAAGGCGAGCTGACGGGCGTCGTCTTCGACGTTGCCGCCGACCTCGGTGGGTCGTTCAGCGCGGAACACGGCATCGGTCGCCTACGCGTCGGTGAACTCCAACGGCGCGGCGATGCGGTGGCGGTCGACACCATGGCGCGGATCAAGGCCGCTCTAGACCCGGACGGGATACTCAACCCGGGAGCGGTCGTGGCCGACCGCAGAGCCTGGGACCCGTCGGGCTCGACGTGAGCGCACCGCCGGGTCCCCGACCCAGTCCCCATCCCGACATCGCCGGCCGGGAGGCCGAACTCGCGGACCTGACGTCAGCGGTGCGCCGCCTGGTGGACCTGACGTGTCGCAACACCGCCGACGCAGACATCACCGCGGTGATCGCGCGCGACGCCCACGCCCTCGCGGACCGACTCGAGGACGCGACGCCGGCGACGGGAACCCGGCGTCGCTTCGAGACCTTCGACGTGGACGATCCCGCCGACCTGTTCCAGTACGACGCGGTCGTCGGCACCTACAACCCGACGGCCCCACCTGTCAGGTGTCGGTGGGAGGACCCGTTCGTCTTCGCGACCGCCGTGTTCGCGAACCCGTGGGAGGGACCTCCGGGCGTGCTGCACGGTGGGATGGTCGCCGCGACCTTCGACGCCGTGCTGACGGTGGCCAACATCATGACGCTCGGCCACCCGGCGCCGACCGCCCGATTGGACATCACCTACCGGGCTCCCACCCCGCTCGACACCGAGGTCACCCTGGAGGCGACGGTTCGCTCCGTCGACGGTCGCAAGGTCACCACGGTCGGGTCGTTGCGAGCGGGTGAGACGTTGTGTGCCGAGGCCGAGGGCCTGTTCATCGACCTCGGGGCCTCACCCCACCTCATCGGCTACGCCGAGTAGCGCCGCTGATTGTGGTTCACGGGCGGCCTCCGCCTAGGAGAACAGACTCATCCCGCGGTGCAACAGGACGACGTAGACGACGGTCCCGGCCACATCGAGGAGGCCGACCACCCTGGGGCTCATCTTCAGCGACCCGGCCCACGCGAGCGGGGTCCGGCTCGGCCTGACGAACACGGCGATCGCGCAGGCGACCCGCTCCACACCGATGACCCGCACGAGCCACGGCCCCCACCGCGTGGACTCGACCCTGTCACGGGCACGGCACCCGTAGCGGAGACCGAGTGCGTAGTTCCACGGGTCCGCGACGCACAGGCGCACCGTCGCGACGAGCACGAAGATCGGCAGAGCGAGCCGTGGCGCGGACCACACGAGCAGCACGGCATTCGGGTTGATGGCGATCAAGACGACCGGGATGTGCCTGAGGAGGGGAAAAAGAGGAAACGCCGCCATGGAGGCGGCGGTGAGGACGGTGAGTGGGACGACCAGCGGCTTCCGCCGCCAGCGGTCCTCGAAGCGCTGTCGCCGTCCGGGAGGGGCCGAGACGATCGTCGCTGTCACGAAGGCGACGCGACCACGCCCATGTGGCGCGTCGGTGAGATCGGTCCTAACGGAGACTCAACCGTCTGTGACTTCCTCATGGGCCACATCATCCACACCACGAACGGGTGCCCTGGCCTCGACCACGCCCGTCGCGACGGTGCGATCCGCTCCGCGGTCGGTCACCTCGACGCGCACGGGACCCGAGGTGGACGCCACCACCGGACCGGCCGCATGCGCATTCACCTCGAAAGGACCGACACGGGCCCCGTTGACGAAGCGCGTGTGAAGGGCCGTGAGAACGGCCTCGTCACCCAACCCACGCCTCGCCGCTGATGCCCCGACCGCAGCGATGGCCTCCACGACGGCACCACCGTGCATCACCCCCCACGGGTTGCGCGCCAGAGGGGGCATGTCGAAAACGAGCGAGTCACCATGGGCGACCAGACCGAGGAACTCCTGGAAGGGCGGTGGCGAGTCGGGCTCCGGACCGTTGCCGAGCGCGACGCCGTCGGCCTGCTGCGCAGCGAACGGTTCGAAGTTCGCGTCGAGAGGTGTCGAAGCAACCGAAGCGACAGCCACCAGGCGCCCACCGGCGCCCACATCGCGGACCTCCATCGCCGCGACCACGCTCGTGCGGCCCGCCCGGACGACCGAACCCGAGATCCACAGCGGACCGGTGACATGAGCGCCACCGACGCGCCGGACGTCGAGATCGGTCGTGACCACCCACTTCGGGACGACCGCGAGCCCTGCCACGTGGCCACCCACCACGTCGCACACGAACCCGATCGTTCCGAGCGGCATGCGGCCGCCAGGCGCCAGGTCCGGCCGCACCGGGATCCACGCGGAGATCTGTCCGTTCCCCTCGCGTCGCATGACGAGGCCGACGTGGCCGTGAAGGGCCAGCCCCGGTTCGGTGTCGTGAACCTCGGCGGTCGGCATGGCGGATCTGGTGGCATCGGACACGGCAGACGAACCTACGGAGCCGACCGCCCGGGCGCCAATCCCGCAGTGGTGACCGGGACGCTCAGATCACAGACAGGCACGCGCAGCCGCATCGACGGACGCGCCGTAACCGCCGCTGAAGAGCCGGGCGTGCACCAGCAGCGGTGCGAGTTGCCACAGGGGGACCCGTCGGCGGGCGTCGGCCGCGAGCGGCCAGGCCTCGTCGTAGGCATCGAACACCGCCGGGGAGAAGCCGCCGAAGAGTCGCATCATCGCGAGATCGACCTCACGGTGGCCGCCGTAGGCGGCCGGGTCCACGAGCACGGGGTGACCGCCCGCACCGGTCATCACGTTGCCCGCCCACAGGTCACCGTGCAGACGTGCCGGCCGTTCGAAGGGACCCACGAGGGCATCGAGACGTCCGATGACGGCCTCGACGCGGGCCACCGTCGAGGCGGGGAGGACCCCGGCGTCGGCGCACAACGCCACCAACGGCTCCAGCCGGCAGGTGGCATAGAACTCCGACCAGGTGTCGCACGGGGTGTTCGGCAGCTGCAGTGAGCCGGCGAATCCGCCGCCGCGCAATCCGAACGAGTCGGCCCCCGCGAGGTGGAGTCGGGCGAGACCACGGCCGAGGACCTCGTCGTGATCCACCGCCGGCAGGGCGCTGTCCACCCATGACAGCGCGAGGAACCTCACCTCACCGTCACCGACGCCGACCACGTCGGGGACGGTGAGCGCGTCGGCTTCGCCGAGCCATTCCAACCCTGCCGCCTCGGCGGCATAGAACCCATGGGGAGCGTCACTGCGCGTCTTCACGAACAGGGCGCCGTGCGCGGTCGTCTCGAACCGCCAAGCATCGTTGATGTCGCCGCCGGTGACCGGGCCGGCGGCGCGCACCTCGACGCCCAACTCGGCTTCGACGGCGGCCACCAGTTCCCCGCGGTCGTCGACGGTCACAGCCGGGGGCGCAGCTCGGCGAGCAGTCCCCGGCAGGCGGCGTCGACCATGTCGAAGACGGCGGTGAAGCCGTCCGGTCCGCCCTGGTAGGGGTCGGGGACGTCGGGGGTGGGTGCGCCCGGGTCGTGGTCGGGATCGAAGTCGCGCAGCATGTGGATCTTGGCGACCGAAGCCTCGTCGGGTGCGAGGTCGACGAGGTCGGCCCTGTTGCGTCCGTCCATCGCGACGACCAGGTCGAAATCGTCGAAGTCCCATGCCTGAAAGGTGCGGGCGGTGCTGCGCATCGTGACACCGCGTCGTGCGGCTTCGGCGGTCGACCTGGGATCCGGCGGTTCGCCGACGTGCCAGCCGCTCGTCCCGGCCGAGTCGACGGCGATCCGATCGTCGAGTCCCTCGGCGTCGACGAGTGCGGCCATCACCGCCTCCGCCGTCGGCGAGCGGCAGATGTTGCCGAGGCAGACGAAACAGATCCTGATCACGCCCGCCCCACCCTGGCCGACGGGGCCGTACTCATCGGACCGGCAATGCTCATCGGACCGGCAATGCTCATCGGACACTCACCCGACGATGACCTCGTCGTCGAAGTGGATACCCGCTTCGAGCGTCTTGTGCACCGGGCACCGGACCGCGACCTCGGCGAGACGGGCACGCGCCTCCTCGTCGAAGTCCCCTTCGATGAAGATCTGGCTCGAGACGGTGTCGATGAAGCCATCCTCGTCCTCGTCGCAGAACTCGCAGTCGTTGGCGTGGATCTTCTCGTACTCGTAGCGCACCGAGATGGAGGCGAGTGCCCAACCCTTGCGGCGCGCGTACATCGACAGCGTGATGCAGGTACATGCGGCGAGGGAGCCGAGCAACATCTCATAGGGGGTCGGCCCCGTATCGGAACCCCCCGCGTCGAGCGGTTCGTCGGCGAGCCAGGTGTGGCCCTCGCCGCGGATCTCGACGCGGTAGCCGTCGGTGAGGTCGGCTGTGATCGATTTCATCGTGCCTCCGTGGCGCGGGTCACGTCGCCTCCGCTGAGAAGACGACCTTGATCGCCCCGCCGACGCGGTCGGCGGCGGCCGCGAAGGCCTCCGCCGATGCATCGAGCGGGAACCTGTGGGTGATCAGTGCATCGGCGATCACGGGGTGGGTGGCGAGGACCGCGGCGGCGGCGTCGATGTCGCGACCCGTCGGTCCGACGCCGTACATGGCGGCCGGGACGATGCTGATCTCACGCAGGCACACGGCGATGCCGGGCGCTTCGATGGTCCCCCAGTACATCCCGAGGAGCACGACGGTGCCGCCCCGCCGGCACCGGGCCACCGCGTCGGCGAGTGCGCTCTTGGAGCCGGCGGCCTCGATGACCAGGTCATAGGGCTCGTCGGTGGCCGGCGACGCACCCAGCATCTCCGCGGCGCGCTGCTGCGCGTCGTGGCGGGTGACGATCGCACACTCCAGACCGACGTGACGCGCGACGGCGAGCGCGCACAGGCCGATCGGCCCGGCTCCGATGACGAGGATCCGCTGTGGTGGGCGTGCGTCGACCATCCGCAGGGCGTGGACCGCGACGCCGAGAGGTTCCACCAGCGAAGCCGTGGTGACGTCGAGGCCCGAGGCCAACGGGACGATCTGGCTCGCATCGACGAGGACCTCTTCGGCCATACCCCCGTTGCGACCGAATCCGAGGACTCCCGCTCCCGCCGACTTGCAGATGTTGTGACGACCCTCGAGGCATTGGGGACACACGCCGCAGCCGGTGATCGGTTCGACGGCGACGGCGCGGCCGTCGGCGAGGAAGCCGGCGACCTCATGGCCGATCGTCACGTCTGGCGGGAGAAGGCCCAGGTCGTGCATGTGCAGATCGGATCCGCACACGCCGGCGGAGGCCATTCGTACCCGCACGCCGTCGCCGTGGGGACGGTCGGTCTCCACGGTCACGATCTCGCCTTCGCGCGACCTGACGGCCTTCACGTCACAGTCTCCATCTCGTCCACGTGCGGACGGTATCGCAGCGTCGGCGCCTGCGAAGTCGATCGGGACTATCGACCGGGCACTGAAAATGGCAAGCTGGCGACGGCCCGACCTCGCCATCGGGTCCGACGAACGGCTAGTGTAAGCGCTTGCAATCCGGCGCCCGGCGTCGGAGAAACCGAGATCGTCGCGGCAGCGACGGAGGAACCGGGGGGTTTCAATGGGACAGGTCCTGCTCGAGGGCGTCGAGAAGCAGTACCCGAACGGCTTCAAGGCCGTCACGGATCTCAACCTTGAGATCACCGACGGCGAGTTCCTCGTCATGGTCGGCCCGTCGGGCTGTGGCAAGTCCACCACGTTGCGGATGATCGCCGGCCTCGAGGAGATCACCGGCGGAACGCTCACCATCGGTGACCGGGTCGTCAACGAGCTCCAGCCCAAGGACCGTGACATCGCCATGGTCTTCCAGAACTACGCGCTGTACCCCCACATGACCGTCTACGACAACGTCGCGTTCGCGCTCAAGCTCGCCAAGGTGCCCAAGGCCGAGATCGACGACCGGGTGATGGCCGCGGCGCGCACCCTCGAGCTGGATCCGCTGCTGGACCGCAAGCCTGCACAGCTATCGGGCGGTCAACGCCAGCGCGTCGCGATGGGACGCGCCATCGTGCGCTCACCGGAGGTGTTCCTCCTCGACGAGCCTCTCTCCAACCTCGATGCCAAGCTGCGCGTCCAGATGCGCGCCGAGGTGACCCGAATCCAGGCCGAGCTCGGCGTGACGACCTTCTACGTCACCCACGACCAGGTCGAGGCGATGACGATGGCCGATCGCGTCGCGGTCATCAAGGCCGGCGTGCTCCAGCAGGTCGACCCACCCCAGAAGCTCTTCGACGAGCCCGACAATCTCTTCGTCGCCGCGTTCATCGGCTCCCCCTCCATGAACCTGATGCAGGGCGTCCTCGTCGACGAGGGCGACGACGACCTTCGCCTCGGCCTCGGCTCCCACACGCTGTCGATCCCCCGCGAGACCCTGGCCAAGCGGCCACGGCTGCGTGAGTACCTCGGCAAGCCCGTCGCGGTGGGGCTGCGCCCCAAGGATCTCAACGATGCCGCGCTGTACCCGGACACGCCGCCGGACCGCCGGTTCCGTTCGACGATCACCAACCGTGAAGCCCTCGGATTCGAAGTCATCATGCACTTCGAGCTCGACGCCACCCCGATCATCGAGGCCGAGGCGCTCGACCTCCCCGAGGACATGATCAGCTCGGAACTCGGCGGCTACGCCGACGTCAAGACCCACCACCCCAGTCGGGTGGCCGCACGTTTCGACCCCGAGACGAAGGCCAAGGTGGGCGACGACATCGAGGTCGCCGTGTTCGTCGAGCACGCCCACTTCTTCGACCCCGAGACGGGACTCGCCATCCGCGACTGAACGGATCGACCCACAGCGCCGCTCGACCGCCCCGGCGCCGGGGTTCAGGCGCCGTGGATCCGCGCGTGGTCGATGCGGGGAAGGACGTGGCGGGCGAACAGCTCGCACTCGTCGATGTGGGGGTACCCCGACAGGACGAACGCGTCGATCCCGACGTCGCGGTACGCCTCGAGCTTGGCCACCACCTGATCCGGATCGCCGACGATCGCCGCACCCGCGCCGCTGCGGGCCTTGCCGATGCCGGTCCAGAGATTTTCCTCGGCGTAACCGGCGTCGTCTGCGTCCGCGCGCAACGCCACCTGCCGCTGGACGCCCGCCGAGGCCGTATCCAACGAGCGCTGGCGGATCTTTTCGCCCTCGTCGAGGTCGAGCCGGCTCATCAGGCGGTCCGCGGCCGCCCGGGCCTCCGTTTCGGTCTCACGCACGATCACGTGGCTCCGCAGCCCGTACCGCAGTGTCCGACCATGACGCTCGGCGCGTGCGCGCATGTCCTTCACGGTCTCTCCCACGGCGACCACACGGTCCGGCCACGTCAGGAAGACGTCGCAGGCCGCGGCGGCGGTCTCCTTGGCCGGCTCGGAGAATCCTCCGAAGTAGAAAGGCGGGCACTTCCCTGACACCGTGCGGGCACCGGGCGGATCCAGGGTCAGGTCGACGAACTGGCCGTGGAAGTCGACGGACTCACCGTCGAGGAGCATCCGTAGGACCTGCATCCACTCGCGCGTGCGCTGGTAGCGCGGCTCGGAGTCGAGGGTCTCACCGGGGATGTCGCTCGAGATGATGTTGATCGTGAGGCGTCCACCGGCCATCTGGTCGATGGTCGCGAGCTGGCGGGCCAGCTGGGGAAGCCACATCTCGCCCATCCGCACGGCGAGCAGGAGATTGATCTGGTCGGTGTGGGTCGCGATCGCGGCGGCGAAGGCCGTCGAGTCGATACCGAGCGTGTAGCCCGAGGGCAACAGGACGTTGTCGAGTCCGTTGCGGTCGGCGGTGGCGACGATGTCACGGCAGTGCGGCCACGACGACCGCAATGCGGGGTCCGGCACACCGAGGAACTCGTAGTCGTCGTCGCAGAGCGCCGAGAACCAGGCGATCTCGACAGGTCCGCTCATGGCAGTGGTACCCCCTCGGAGGCTTCGATGACGGCGTAGACGTCGTTGCGGTCGAGGCCCACACCGAGTGCCGCACCGGCGGCGCTGATGCGGGCCGGGGTCTGGGATCCGACGATCACGACGGGCTTCGACGGATGCGCGAGCACGAACGCCGTCGCGATGGCCGCCCTGTCGACTCCCTCACGCGCCGCGAGCCGGTCCAGCACGGTGAGCAGCTCGACACGAACGCCCTCGCCTGTGGCGAGTCGACCACCGCCCAGGGCGCTCCATGCGAGCGGCGTGACACCGTCGCGCATCGCCGCGTCGAGGGTTCCGTCCCGGATCGGGTCCAGGTGCAGCGCCGACATCTCGGGCTGGGTCGTGACGAGCGGGAACGGCAGGTGGGCGCGCAGGGCGTCGTACTGGTAGGGCGTGAAGTTGGAGACGCCGACGTGGCGGATCTTGCCCGCGTCGCGCAGCGCGGCGAGGGCGCCGGCAACCTCGGACGGATGCGTGAACAGGTCCGGCCGGTGGATCTGATAGAGATCGATCACGTCGACTCCGAGCCGGCGTAGTGACGCGTCGCACGCCTCGGTCAGGTACGAGGCGGACGAGTCGTAGGGCACGGGCGGCGCTATCCCCCCCTTCGTGGCGAGGACCATCCGGTCACGCAGGTGCGGGGCGTCGGCGAGCACCTCACCGAGGATCGACTCGCTGTGGCCGAACCCTTCCCCTCCGTAGTCGAGGCCGTACACATCGGCGGTGTCGACGAGGTTCATCCCCGCCTCGAGTGCCGTCTCGACGAGGTGACGCGCCGTGGCGACGTCGGGATCGGTGAAGCGCCAACAACCGAATGCGAGGGGGCCGATGGAGAGATCACCGATCATTCGCGGGTCTGCTGTTACGAGAGAGTCACCCATGGACGTAACCTACCCCAGGGTCATTTGAGCGAGTCCGGGGGGACCGTTGAGCGACATCAGGTTCGGAATCATCGGCGTCGGGATGATGGGGATCGAACACCTCCACAACATCGCGGGTCTCGACGGGGCCACGGTCACCGCGGTGTCTGACCCTCACGGACCCTCGCGCAGCAGCGCTACCGAGGCCTGGGCCGGCCCGCTCACCACCTTCGAGGACCACCGCGAACTGTTGTCGTCGGGGCTGTGCGACGCCGTCGTCGTCGCCACACCGAACCACACCCACGCCGACGTCATGGTCGACGTGGTCGCGAGCGGGCTTCCCGTGCTGGTCGAGAAGCCGTTGTGCACGACGGTTGAAGGCTGCCGGACGGTGATGGCTGCAGCCGAGGATGCCCCCGGGATGGTCTGGGTCGGCCTCGAGTACCGCTACATGCCCCCTGTCGCCCGCCTCATCGAGGAGGTACGGGCCGGAACTGTCGGCGAGACACGCATGGTGGCCATCCGCGAGCACCGCTTCCCCTTCCTGTCGAAGATCGGTGACTGGAACCGGTCGACGGCCAACACCGGCGGAACACTCGTCGAGAAGTGCTGTCACTTCTTCGACCTCATGCGCGTGATCATCGGCACCGACCCCGTGAGCGTCTACGCCTCGGGCGGTCACGACGTGAACCATCTCGTGAGCGACGAGACCGGGCCCGCCTCCGACATGTTGGACAACGCCTTCGTCATCGTGGACTTCGAGGGCGGCGTGCGGGCGATGCTCGACCTGTGCATGTTCGCGGACGCCACCAAGAACCAGGAGGAGGTCGTCGTCGTCGGCGACAAGGGCAAGGTCGAGGCCCTCATCCCCGAGTCCACCGTCCGTATCGGAAGGCGGGGCGAACACTGGATAGGCGAGGTCGAGGAGTTCACCGTCACCGACGAGACCGTCAAGGTCGCCGGGGACCATCACGGTTCGAGCTTCCTCGAGCTCGCCCGCTTCACGACCGCGATCCTCGAGGGCGGCCCCAGAGAGCTCGAGGGATTCGCCGACGCGGTCCGCTCGGGCGCGCGGCCCGAGGTCACGCTGGCCGATGGCCTGTGGTCCGTGGCCATGGGGGAAGCTGCGCACCGCTCCATCGAACAGGGACGCCCCGTGACCCTGGCCGAGGTCCTCGACGGGTAACGGTACGCGCAGGGGGACGGTGACGCTCACGCCACCGTCCCCTGGCCACATCGCATCGCGATCTTCGACGCGTCGGGTGCTCAGCCCTTCACCGAGCCGGCCAGCAGGCCACGCACGAAGTGCTTCTGCATCGAGAAGAACACGATCAGTGGCACGATCGTGATGATGAAGGCCGCCGGGAACAGCAACTGGAAGTCGTCACCGAACTGACCGGTCAGGTTGACCAGGGTCACCGTCAGCGGTTCGTTCGTGTTGAGGAACACCTGGGCGACGAGCAGATCGTTCCAGGTCCAAAGGAACTGGAACACGGCGAAGGCCGCAAGCGCCGGGCGCGAGAGCGGCAGGACGAGTCTCCAGAAGATGGTGAAGTGGTCGGCGCCGTCGATTCTCGCCGCTTCGAAGATGTCCTTGGGCAACTGTGAGATGTAGTTGTGCAAGAGGAACAGAGCCAGCGGGAGGCCGAATGCGGTGTGGGTCAGCCACACCGATGCAGCCGTGTTCGCGAGCCCGGTCTCGGGGAACAGGGTGAAGGTCTGGTCGAAGAGGGTGAGGTGCGCACCGTTCTGGAAGAACTGGATCAGCGGGATGAAGGTCATCTGGTTGGGCAGTGCCAGCATCGACACGATGAAGATGAAGAACCAGTTCCGTCCCTTGAAGTCGATCCAGGCGAACCCGTAGGCGGCGAACGCCGCGACGGCGATCGGGATGATCGTCGCCGGAATCACGATCGCAACCGAGTTCAGGAAGCTGTCGCTGAGGGAGCTGACGCCGGCACGGTCCTCGAACACGTCGCGGTAGTTCTGGATCGTGAAGTCCGTCCACTGGGCGGGGTTGAGCGCCTCCCACCAGCCACTCGTGTTGATGTCCTCCACCTGGCGGAACGACGAGACGAACAGGCCGAACGTCGGGATCGTCCAGAGCACGACGATCGTCCACAGGACCCAGTTGGGCAACGAACCCATGAGTCGCCGCATCCGCAGACCGACTGGTTGACGGGGGTCGCCCAGCGGGCTGGACACGGAACCCGGGGGCGCTTTTACGGTCGGAGCGGCCATGTCAGGCGACCTCCTTCTGGGTCCGGCGGATGTTGTAGACCATCACGGGCAGCGTCAACACGAAGATGGTGACCGCGAACACCGCCGACTTCGGGAAGTTCGGATTTCGCAGCTCGTTGAACATCGCGTTGGCGAAGACCTCCGTGCCGGCCCGGCCGTTCGTCGTGGCCTTCACGAGGTCGTACACCTTCATGACGATGATGATCAGGGTGGTGAGCACGACGAGGATCGTCGGGCGGATCTGGGGGATGACGATCCGCCAGAACACCTGGATCTCGGTCGCCCCGTCGACGCGGGCGGCCTCGAGGAGGTCGTCGGGCACCGACTTGATGGCCGCCGACAGGACCACCATCGCGAAGCCCGCCTGGATCCAGATCATGATGATCATGATCCAGATGTTGTTCCACGGCGCCTGGAGCCCGTCGTTGAAGAACCCCGCCGGCGAGAACCCCAGGCCCTGGATGATGGCATTGAGCAGACCGAGCTGGTCATCGCCGGGCGAACGCGTGTACATGAAGTCCCAGATCACGGCTGCTCCGACCATGGAGATGGCCATGGGCATGAAGATCATCGTCTTGGCCCACTTCTCCGACGACGACCGGTCGGCGAGGATC
This sequence comes from Acidimicrobiales bacterium, assembly GCA_040219085.1. Lineage (NCBI taxonomy): Bacteria > Bacillati > Actinomycetota > Acidimicrobiia > Acidimicrobiales > Acidimicrobiales bacterium. Next base: position 27,130 of record JAVJTC010000041.1, on the reverse strand, counting down.
GCGAGCAGCAGCCCGAGCACAGTCGACAGTCCCGCAACCGTGACGACCCACCAGAGGTTGTTCCAGATGACCGCCTGCATCGTCGAGAGAACCGCGAAGAGCAACAGGATCACACCGAGGATCGCGACGAGCGACGAGCTGGGTGTACCCCAGTCCAGGTCTGCGGTGCTACCGCGCGACCGGCCGAGGATGAACAGTGCGAGCACCAGAGCCGCAGCGACGAGCACGACGATCAACGACGCCGTGCTCGACACCACCTTGGTCAGTACATCGACGATGTCTGACTCGTTCGGCTCACGGAAGACCGCCTCGAAGAAGCCGATGATCGCCAGAGCGACCATCACGACGACCGCGCCGCCGAGGACCCGCATGATGTTGGTCGCATTGCGGGCCTGGTCGGTCCCGAGGAACTTCTGGGTGCTCGCCCACGCTGCGACGACCGCGAAGACCAGGGCGAAGACGCCCACGATGAACAGTCGACTCGTGAAGATGTTCGTGAAGCCGTCGACGCTGAAGAAGGTGTCGTCACCGAGGACGTTGCGGTACTGGTCGAGGGTGAGCGAACCCTCACCGCGCCGTCCGCCCTTGAAGGAGAGCACGATGGTCCGGAAGCTCGGGATGATGAGGAAGACGAGCACGAACATGACCGCCGGACCGACGAACCCGATCGGTCGCAGTCGCTGCTCCCACCTGACACGACCGGCCAGGTCGGGCGTCAGGGCCATACCCAGGCCGTAGCCGACGACGAACCCGACGAGACCCCCCAACAGGATGCCGAGAGCGTCGGGCGGGAACCAGCCGTTGTGCTGGAGCGCCGCGCCGACGACGAGGCCGACCATCGCCCCCAGGCCGGCGGGGATCAGGGGCCACCGTGCCCGGCTCTGGTCGAGAATCTTGTTGTACCCGATGAACAGGGCGGCGGCCGCGCCGACGCCGATCACGATCGAATACCACATCTTGCGGATGGGGTCGGAGGTGAACGCTCCGATGATCAACAAGATGACGACGGCGGCGGTGACCACCCAACCGAACCACTTGGCGACAGTCGCGAAAGCCAGCGGCTCCCGGTCCTTCGTCGGCCTCGACGGTGGCGCCTCCGGCACCGCAGTGGCCGTCATCGGTGCGTCCCCCCGCTCGGGCCGTCGTCACAACGGAGCGAACTACTGATCATCCCCACCTCGGCACCCCCCGGTACTCCGAGAATCGATGTGATGCTTCAGGTTCCCACCGCAGCGATCCGCGCCGGCGGGAACCTCATGAGACTACTCAGGGTGGGCCGGGCGCTGCCCGGCCCACCCTGAGATACAACGCTGCGGGCCTACTGGCTCGGCCAGGAGTCCTCGACGTTGTCGACGAACTCCTGGGCGGTGATCACACCGGACACGTAGTCGGTGCCCTCACGCCAGAACGAACCTGACCCGACCTCACCGGGCATGTTGTCCGAGCCGTCGAAGCGGACCGCGCTTCCACCGAACAAGATGTCGAGGATCTCAATCTCGATGGGAGCCAACAAGGCGTTGTTGAACTCGAGGTTCGGCGAGAAGTAACCACCGCCCTGCGCGATGAACCTGGCCTCCTGGTGCGTCGTCGTTCCCAGGAACTCGAGCATCGCGACCGTCTCGGGCTTGTCGTTGAATGCGGCGAACAGCACGCCCGCGGACAGCACCGGGGTCCCGTACTCGTCACCGACCGGCGGCAGGTAGAAGACGCTGACATCGCCGTCGGGGCCGATCGTCGCACCGTTCTCGGTGTAGAACGCCCCGGCGAAGCTCGCCTGGCGGTGCATCGCGCATTCGCCGTTGATGTGCGGCACGGCGACATCACGGAAGTTCGTGGTGGCGATGTTGGCCCGGCCGCCGAAGACGTTGCCCTCGGTGAACCAGATGTCGCCGATGAACTCGGCAACCTCGAGCACCCTGGGGTCGTTGAACGGGATCTCGTGGCTGACCCACTGGTCGTAGACCTCGGGTCCGTGGAGGCGCAACATGAAGTCCTCCATCCAGTCGGTGAAGGGCCAGCCGGTGGCGTCGGAGGACTCGATGCCGATGCAGAAGGGAGCGATCCCCTCGGCCGTGACGTCCTCGATGAGGGTCTCCATCTCGGCCCAGGTCGTCGGGACCTCCCAGCCGTTGTCGGCGAACAGTGCGGTGTTGTACCAGACGAGGCTCTTCGTGTCGGCCTTCTCGGGAATGCCACAGAAGGTGGACCCGTCCTCGGAGGCGCCCAGTGCCCACCAAGCGTCGGTGAACTGCGGCTGGAGACGTGCGAGCACGTCGTCGGGAATCGCGATGGCGTCGCCGTTGGTGCAGAACTCGATGAGACGGCCCGGCTGGGGGATCGCCACGATGTCAGGCGGATCGCCACCCTCGAGTGCGAGGTTCAACACGGTCGTGGCATCGCGCGTCGAGTTCAGGTTGATGCCGACACCGGTGGCTTCGATGAAGGGCAGGAGGCCCTGGAAGAAGCCACTGGCCTCGGACGCGGTCTCCGGCGTCAGCACGTTGAGCGTGAGACCCGAGAAGTCCATGTCGACGAACCGCTGGTCGATCGGGGTCGCGGGGACCGCCGGCGCCGGTTCCTCGTCTCCGCCGTCATCGGCGGCAGTGCCGTCGTCGCCCGATGCGGTGTCGTCATCGTCATCGCCGCAGGCGGCGGCGACGAGCGCCAGCGCGAGAAATACGGCGATGAGTTTCCAAAGAGCTGATCGCTTCATGCGGTGAACTTCCCCTCTTGTGACTGTTGATGCCGCCCGCCGTTCCCCATGACACGGTTGGTCGACAACCTTGTCGCCCCGGCTGTTCGTCAGGACTGTAAGCGCTTGCACCATAACCCAGCCACACGGTTCGATCAACGCGTGCGGGCACCCACGGCCCGACGGTCCGCGCCGGTCGTCACCTCACGCGCACCGGCACAGCTCCGCTCGTGCGGCGCACGACGAGCTCCACGTCGCACACCTCGTGAGGTCCCCCCGCACCGGGTTCGGCCATCTCCGCGAGCAGACGACCCGCGCCGCGCTCCCCGAGAATCCGGACCTGTTGACGCACGGTCGTGAGACCGACCGCGGCGGCGAAGTCGTGGTCGTCGAAGCCGACGATCGACACGTCCCCCGGCACTGCGACACCGAGCGACCGCGCAGCCTCGAGCGCCCCGGCGGCCATTTCGTCGGAGAAACAGAACACGGCGGTGGGCGGGTCGCCCATCGCGAGCAGTGACGCCATGGCGAGCTCCCCGCCCTGCATGGTGAACTCGCCGTCGGCCACGAGCTCGTCGGAGAACGCCAGCCCCGCGGCGCCCATCGCCTCGCGGAAACCCGCCATCCGTGCTCCGGGGACCGGTGACTCGTGCCCCGCCACCACGTGGCCCGAGATCACCCCGATCCGGGTGTGTCCGAGCTGGATCAGGTGCTCGGCGGCGAGGCGCGCACCGAGGTGGTTGTCCACCGAGAGCCCCGGGTGGGGATCGATGCGCTCCCCGATCGTCACCACCGGCACACGGAGACGCTCGAGCATCCGTCGGTATCCGGGCTCGACGAAGAAGTCGACCAGGACGAGCCCGTCGACACGGGACTGGAACGCATCCGACCGCTCGAAGAAGTCGTGCCGGCACGACGGGTCTTCGACCGACAGGATCAACAGGTCGTAGTCCGCCGCGGACAGCACCCGCTCGATGCCTGCGACGAGGGTGCTCGCGTACCACCGGTCGAACAGCGGGGCGACCAGACCGACCGTGCGGGTCCGACCCGAGGCGAGGCGCGAGGCGTTGGGATCGGCCTTGTACCCGAGGGCGGACGCCGCCTCGTGCACGCGGTGGCGTGTTCCGGCGGCGACGTTGGGGAGGTCCCGTAGCGCCCTGGAGACCGTCGCGACGGACACGCCGGCGAGCCGGGCGACGTCGTCGATCCGGGCACGCCGGGTGCCGGGGACACCGGCTGGGCCACCGCCACCCGTTGCGGCGTGCTCCCCGGCGTCGGCCGGCTCGGCGCCCGCTTCGGCGCGTTCTTCACCTGACTGCAACCCGTCCCCTATCGCTCTCCGCGTTGAAAGCGCTTACAACGCCGTCGACTGTAGCCAACTGCCGGCGCCGGCGAAAATGCGGCCCAAGGGGCTCTGGCGCGCTGCCACACCCTACGGATGACGGCGGGATTTCCGGCAGGCGCCGGCTGGGACTACGGTGCGCGCCGCATCGTGACATCGCGACCTGAGGAGCCTCCCATGGCCATCAACCCCGACGCCGTCGGCGCGGCGACCCCGGCGACACCCGTCAGCTGGAACTCCACCGACTGCATCCTCTACGCGCTCGGGGTCGGAGCGGGAGCGAGTGACCCGACCGGCTCAGAGCTCGAGTTCACCACCGAGAACTCCGACGGCGTGACCCAGCGGGCGCTGCCGACGATGTGCGTCACGAAGGGGCCCGGTGTCGGTGGACCCAACCCGATCGGCGACATCGGGGACTTCAACTGGGCGCTGCTCGTGCACGGCGAGCAGTCTCTGACTCTGCACAAGCCGTTGCCGACCGCGGGCGACTTCGAGATCACGGCCACGGTCACCGGGATCTACGACAAGGGCAAGGCGGCTCTCGTCGTGCTGGCCAGTGAGGCCGTCGACGCAGCGGACGGCTCCCCGGCGTTCAGCCTCGAGAGCTCGATGTTCATCCGCGGTGAGGGTGGCTGGGGCGGCGAGCGCGGCCCGGCGAAAGAAGGTCCTCCGCCGCGCCCGGAGCGGGACCCGGACCATGTCGTGACCTATGCGACTCGGACCGACCAGGCCCTGATCTACCGTCTCAGCGGCGACCGCAACCCGCTGCACGCGGATCCCGCGTTTGCAGCGCTGGCCGGATTCGACCGGCCGATCCTGCACGGCCTGTGCTCCTACGGCTTCACCGGCCGGGCACTGCTGCACACGCTGTGCGACTCGGACCCCGACGCCTTCAGGACGATGGCGGCCCGATTCTCCGCACCCGTCATGCCCGGCGACACGCTCGACGTGAGCATCTGGCGTGACGGTGGTCAGGCCTGGTTCGCCACGGCGGTCGGCGACACCGTCGTGGTCGACGGCGGGTACTTCACCTTCGGCTGACCACGGCGACAGCCGACGCCCACACCGTCGGTCTCGCACGCCGACGACGTGCCACCATGGCGCGATGAGTGACGACGCCGTCCATCCCTACGAGATCTCCATTGCCGACGAGGTTCTCGACGACCTCACCGAACGACTCGTCAGGACACGCTGGCCCGACGAGATCGACGACATCGGCTGGGGGCAGGGAATCCCCCTGGCCTACGTGCGCGACCTGTGCGACACCTGGCTCCACGACTACGACTGGCGCGAGCGCGAGCGGCTCTTCAACGGCTGGCCCCAGTTCCGCACCACGGTCGACGGCATCGGGATCCACTTCCTGCACGTCACCTCGCCGCATCGCGAGGCCCGCCCGATGATCATGTCGCACGGCTGGCCCGGGTCCTTCGCCGACTTCCAGAAGGTGATCGACCGCCTCGTCGACCCGACCCTCGACGGAGGCGACCCCGGCGACGCCTTTCATCTCGTCATCCCGTCGCTGCCCGGCTACGGCTTCTCGGATCGCCCCCGCGAGACCGGCTGGGGCAAGGACCGCATCGCGCGTGCGTGGGCCACGCTGATGGACCGGCTCGGATACCCGCGCTACCTGGCCCAGGGCGGCGACTGGGGGACGATCGTGACCACGCGCCTCGCCCAGGTGGACCCGGACCACTGCGCGGGGATCCACCTCCTCGCCCCGCTGGTCCTGCCGGACCCGGCGACGATGGACGACCTCACCGAGGCCGAGCAGAGCGGCATCGCCGGTATGAAGAACTATGAGGACCACGAGTCCGGGTATTCCAAGCAGCAGGCGACCCGCCCACAGACGCTGGCTTACGGCCTCACCGACTCACCCGTCGGCCAGCTCGCATGGAACATCGAGAAGTTCTGGGCATGGACCGACTGCGACGGCCACCCCGAGACCGTGTTCACCCGCACCGAGTTACTCGACAACGCCACCATCTACTGGGTGACCGCCACCGGCGGATCGTCGGGTCGCCTCTACTGGGAGAGCTTCGACGAGATCTTCACGACCGAACCGGTGACCGTGCCGATGGGCGCCACCATCTTCCCGAAGGAGGTCTTCCGCGTCTCGCGGCGCTGGGCCGAGCAGTATTTCGAGAACATCGTCCACTGGACCACACAGCCCTCCGGCGGGCACTTCGCCGCGGCCGAACAGCCCGACGCGTTCGTCGACGATGTCCGCACATGGGCGGGGATCGTCTGGTGACACTCGGACTGGGGATCTCTGTGGCGAGCGCGCACCCCGGGCTCGACGCCCGTTCCGCCGTGAAGACGGTGATCGCCCGTGTGCAGGCCGCAAAGACGGCCGGCCTCGACAGCCTCACGCTCGGCGATCATCACGCAACGCCGATCACCTACCTCCAGAACGTCCCCATGCTCGGTCGCCTGCTCGCCGAGTGGGGCGACGACCGCCCGGCGGGGTGCCTGTTCCTCGTCCCGTTGTGGAACCCGGTCCTCATGGCCGAACAGATCGGGACCCTCGCGGCGCTCGCCGGCGAGCCGTTCATCGTCCAGGCGGCCATCGGTGGAGGAGCGGAGCAGTTCGCCGCCATGGGCGCACAGGAGTCGACCCGGGGCAGCGTCGCCGACGAGAACCTCGCCGCCGTGCGCGACCTGCTCGCCGGCGGGACCGTCGACCTCCCACGCCTCGGGATCAGCGGGGCGCGGATCGAACCGGCACCGCCCGGAGGCGTCGAGTGGTGGATCGCCGCGGCGTCCAGACCGGGGATCGACCGGGCCGCCCGCTTCGACGCGGCCTGGTACGCAGGGCCCGAGCTGACGCCCCGCACCGCAACCGATCAGTACGCCCTGTGGGCACAGGCCTGCGAGCGACACGGGCGGGAACCGGGACGGGCGATCCTGCGACGCGATGTGATCATCACCGCCGACGGCGCCCGTGCCCGCGAACTCGGCGACGACCTCGTCGAGCGCGGGTACCGCGGCTTCGACCCGGCCGCTCCCGCGTACGGCTCGCCGGCCCAGGTGGCCGAATCCTTCGCCACCTACGCGGAGATCGGCTTCAGCGACATCGTCGTGAGGGTCATGTCGGTCCCTTCGGAGGTCGCGGTCGAAACGATCGAGGCGATGAGTGAAGTGCGAGCCGAACTCGGGGGCTGAACGCGATCAGTGAGGTGCGAGCCGAAGCCGGGGGCTGACGTCAGGAGCCGCACGCGGCGACACCCGAGACGAATCCACGCCGCAGGTCGCCGAAGCGCGCGAATGTCGAGTCCAATACCCGCACCGTCGATGCCGGCTCGGGTGGCGCGTAGACCGAGAACGACGCGACGGCCTCGTCGAGGTCGCCCGGCGAGAGCGTGAGCGGGAGGTCCCCGTCGAAGACCGCCCGGCTCCACGCCCCCGCCACGCAGTCTCCGACTGCGACCGGGTCGGGATCACCCGGAAAGAAGAACTGACCCCAGGCGTGCACGATCGGGTAGGTCGCGGCGAAGTCCCCCAGAGCCATCAGGGCCCCGACGAGGTCCTCGTCGTCGACCAGGACGAGTCCGTCCGCGGGACAGGCCACGGCCAGACCCCTCAGGTCCCCGGGAGCCAGATCGGCGTCGTCACAGGATCGGGCGGCCAGGCGACCGTCGACGATCTCGATCACCGGCGGTGACTCCGGACGGAGCCGACCGTCACCGGCGACGGTTCCGCCTTCTCCGGTGAACGCCGCCCATGCCTCGTCGAGGCCCGCGGTGAGTAGCGGAGCGAGGTCGCTGAAGGGGAGGTTGCCGCCGGTCGCCAGCTCGGAGCGGGCGAACGTCCGGGCGGTGACGAGCGGGAGCACGGCCGGGTAGGTGGCACACGCGGCTGCGCCGTCCTCGAACCCCTCGGTCAGCGCCGACAGCCGATCGAAGGCGTTGCCGTGGGCCGATTCGGCAGCCGCCCCCGTGCCGACCGGGTCGCGCACAGCCAGCAGACCCGCAGCCGCCTCGTCCAACTCACCGTCGTCGCGGGCATCGCGTCGCCCGGCCAGGTCCCCGAGCCACGCCCCGGCGTAACAGTCGGCCTGGAGCTCGAGGACGATCGCCTCGTCGGCGTCGTCGCCCACGTCGTCGTAGGCCCCGGTGCGGAGTTGGATCGCGTGGGCGTACTCGTGAGCCACGACGGTCGCGACCGCGAGGTCACCGATCACGTCGAGCAGGTCGGCGAACAGGACCTCGCGGTCCCAGTAGATCGTGTCGGTGGCCCCGCAGTAGAAGGCGTTGGCCGACTCCTCACGGGGGACCCTCTCGCCGCCACACTCGGGCAGGGATTCGACCGGGCCGGTGACCGAGTCGTACGGGGCGATCGCGGCCACGGGAACGAAGTCACGACCCCAGACCTCGGGCAGCACCCTGGTCCAGTAGGCCTCGACGTCGGCCACCACGACGCTCGTGACGGCGTCGACGTCCGAACCGGCCTCGACCCCGAGCATGCCGGTGTCGGCGGCACTGTCGAGTCCGTCGACGGTGACCGTGCAGGCGCCGGCGAGGAGCGCGACGACCACACCCGCCACCACCCCCCGCGACGTCACCCTCCGAGGGTGACGGGTGGCGGCGACCATGGCCTGAGGTGGCGCGACGCGGGCGGGACGCGCCCGTCAGTTCGCGCTACCGAGCTCCCCGGCGGGTTTGTCGAGGCCGAGCTCGGCACGCAGTTCCGCCAACTTGTCGTCGGCACGGGCGAGCGAGACCGCCTCACGCAGCTCGACCTCGGCACCCTCGGGCGTCACCGAGTGCAGCTCCGCCTTCCCCTTCGCCTCCGCGAGGCGCTGGGAGATCTTGTCCTCCACGCGCCCGAGGCTCGGGGCGTCCGTCTCGAGGGTCGCCGACATGGACTGGACGGCCGAGTTCACCGTCTCCTGCATCTTCGCCTGCTGGATCTGACCGAGCAGCTCCATCCGCTTCGCCGCGAGTTCCTGGACGCGCATTGCGTTCTGTTGCACGGCACGCTTCGCGTCCTCGGCCTGGTCGAGGGCGATCTCGTACTGCTCCTTGAGGCCGTCGAGGTTGTTCTCCGAAGCCTGCAGCTTCATGGCGAGGCTCGATGCGGCGTTCGTCCACTTGTCGAGTTCGGTGGTGTCGCCCGCCGTCTTCGCCTTGTCGGCCCTCACAAGTGCCTGCTTGGCCATCTCGCGTGCCTGGGCGACCTCGTCGGCCATGTCCTCGATCTTGGACTCGAGGCGCTCGCGGTGGGCGATGACCTTGGCGGCCTGGTTGCGCAGCGTCTGGTCCTGGGTCCTCGCCTCCGCGATGGCCTGCTCGAGTTCGACCTCGGGGTCCATCGCGGCTTCGGCCTTCATCTTGAAGAGGGTCCGCAGGTAGCCCCAGATGCGCTTGAACATGTCGCTTGCTCCTCGATCCGCGTGACTGGCGCCCCTGACGCTATCGGCCCACGGTCACCAGGGCTGAAGTCGTCGTTGCGGAGCCGCCTTCGGGACCGGGATCAGAAGCGTCGTCGACCCCGTCCCGCCGATCCGCCCCCCATCCTGCGGCGGCCGGAACCCGCGGGGCGGCCGCCCCCGCTGCGACTCGCTGGAGACCGACGTCTCGACGGCTGTCCCCAGGTGTGGGGCATCCGGGTGCCGGCGCCGATCACATCGAACACGTCGAGTCCGCCCAGGCCGAGGCCTCCGTGGCTTCTCGGGGCACGCGCCGCGGGGACCGAGGCCTTACCGACCGTCACGAGGCGCGGTTCGGGCTTCTCCCCGCGGTCGAGCCGGTCGCGACATGCCGAGCAGACCCGCACCGTGCGCTCCCGGCCGCCCTCGTCGATGACCGCGCTGTGTGTGCCCGCACGGTGGGTCGGATCGAAGAAACACGCCGCCCGGTCATGCTCGTCGACAGGCTCGGGAGGTGGTTCACGTCCCTCCACGATCGCCTCGGCCACCTCGATGCGCCACCGGGCCTCGTCGATGCGGTCGTTGAGGACGCCCAGTTCGATGAGGTCCGTCGTCGTGTCGATCGCGTCGGCCACCTCGCTGTATGCGGTGCTCGCCAGCCGGTAGGCGTCGATGGCGCGCTCGTCGCCGGACAGCTTCACCCGGTCCGCGTTGTCGAGGATCTCGTTGGCGACCACCGCGAGCTGCTCGGCGATCTCGGCGCGCGCGTTTTCGACGTCACGCGTCTCACGAGAGCGGATCCGCCGACGCATGACGACGACGCCGACGACCGCCGCAGCGGCGATCACGACGAGCACGACCAGAACCACGACCCCCGAACCACCGCCCGAACCACCCGCGGGGTTCTCCCCGGACGCGGCGCCTCCCGACGACGGCACAGATGCAGGGACCGACTCCGCCGATGCGAGGATGGCCGCAGCCACCTCGACGGGCGTCGAATCGTCACCGAGACGGTTGGCGGCGCCGTCGAGAATGGCGTCGATGGCGGCATCGTCGTAGGCGTCACTCGCGACTCCGACGTCGAATGACGCCGTGGAGTCGTCCACGAGCTCCGCCATCACCACGACCGACGCTGGAGCCAGACGCGCCCTGAGGTCCTCTGCGATGACCGAGGGGCTCTCGTCGACCGGTCCCGAGAAGACGAGATACCAGGGGACCGTGGCCGGGTCGACGGCGGCCGCCAGGGCCTCGACGTCGTTGATGTCCGCCCGTGAGTCCGACGTCACCACGTAGCCATCGACGTCCAGGGCGACTGCGACATCGGCGCGGTCGTCCAGATCCTGACCCGCGGCCGGCGCAGCGACGGCGACCGCGCACGCGACGGCGAGGATCACCACAGAACAGATGCGGCGGGCGCGTGCGACCGTCCCGGAACCTGAGCTCATCGCGGTCACGCTACCCGCGGGGTCAGGCCCGACCGGACACAGCGGCGGGGCCGGGGACGGCTGCCCGCCGATCGACACCGAGCACCCGCGCCACGGCGGAGCCGACCCGCTCGAGGGTGTCGCCGCCGAGGCGGGCGATGCGCCGGACCAGTTCGGCGCGCTCGACGGTCACGATCACGTTCGTCTTGACCCAGGCGGCCGGCTCGCCCGCACCGACGGGCACCCGGAGCGGCTCGCCGACACCGGATGGTTCCGTCACGACCACCGCCCCGACGACCGTGGTGAGGGGCCCGAGCGCGTCGACCTGCAACACGACCAGGAGGGTGCCCCCGTTCGTCACCCACACGTCACCGCGGCGGGCGACGTCGAGGCCCGCGGGCTCGTCGATCACGGCGATGACTCCCCCGGTTCGCCGCGGCGCAACGCCGCCCACGGAAGGCGGGGCGGGTCGTCGCGTCCCGTCGACGCGAACCGCAGGGCACGGAGGTCACCCAGGTCGTCGTCCGGACCGATCCGGGCCGCGCAGCTGCGCAGCTCGTCGTCGGCCTCGGCGTCGAGTCGCCGGCGGGCCGCGTCCTCGAACCACGCGGACATGGATCCGCTATCCACCCGCCGACGCAGTTCGTCGTGCAGGTCGGCATCGATCGAGATCGTCAGCCTGCGGCGCACACCGTCACGGTAGCGCCCACCCAGCGACGTATGACGAAACTTCATACGAGCGCGATCTCCTGCGGGACCGGCGACCTCCACGGTGATCGGGCGGGGCGGGAGCGCCCCGAGGCCACCACGAGGAGAAGCCATGAATGCCGACACCACACCGACGTCGCCGACCCGCCCGAGCGACCCGATCCGGCTCGCGCCCCGTCCCATCGACCTCGTCGATGACCGGGCCGTGATGGCCACGCTCGGCGTGAGCCGCCACGAGTTGTGCGAGCTCGTGGAGGAAGGGCGCCTGGCCGCCTACGACCTCGGAGGGAACCTGCGATTCCGGGCTCTCGACGTCGCGGCGCTCGCCGCGCAGCGCCACTTCGACGACGCGGCCTGACCGGAGGTGGGCGGTGGCTCGGCTCAGTCGCCGGCGGTCAGCCCGACGGGACAGGACACGCCGGTACCACCGATGCCGCAGTACCCGTTCGGGTTCTTCGCCAGGTACTGCTGGTGGTGGTCCTCGGCGTAGTAGAAGGTGGGGGCGTCGGCGATCTCGGTGGTGATGGGCCCGAACCCCGCCTCCTGTAGGCGCTGCTGGTACGCGTCACGGGTCTTCTCGGCCACAGCCCGCTGGGCGTCGTCGAAGACGTAGAGGCCCGAGCGGTACTGGGTGCCCACGTCGTTGCCCTGGCGCATGCCCTGTGTCGGGTCGTGGCCCTCCCAGAAGACCGAGACCATCTCGGCGTAGCTGGCGACGGCGGGGTCGTACACGGCGAGGACGACCTCGTTGTGACCGGTCAGACCGGAACAGACCTCTTCGTACGTCGGGTTGGGGGTGACGCCGGCGGCGTAGCCGACGGCCGTGGTGAAGACGCCCTCGACCTGCCAGTACATCCGTTCCGCGCCCCAGAAGCAGCCCATGCCGACCATGATCCGCTCGAAGCCATCGGGGAACGGTTCACGCAGCGGCGCGTCGAGCACGAAGTGTCGCTCGGCGACGGTGATGGGGTCGGGCCGCCCGGGCAGGGCCTCGGCCACGGTGGGCATTCTGGTCTTGTCACGTCCGAAGAGGCGCATGACCCACCTTCCATGGAGACTGCTGTCCCCGATGATTCTAGGCTCGGCCACGGTCGGGTGATCGGCGTCTGACGTCGACGTGACGCGGCGTTCACATGAAGGCATCGGGCTGCGACAGTCGCCCGAGGAGTCGTCGTTGCACGTGCCGCGGTCGTTCCCCGAAACATTGCAGTCTTGCAACACTCCTGCTGGCCGCGATACGCGCGCCCCGTTCGTCCAGTAACTTGATAATCACCATCACCGCCCAGGCGGCGGGCTCGGCGCCACCACCGGGTCCGCCGCCTTCGCAGTTTTCAGGCGGTGGTGCGGGCGCTCGCCGTCGCCGCCCCTGGGGTCGGAGCTCAGAGCGCCTCCGCCGCTCCCCACATCTCCGAGCGGATGAACGCGTAGACGCCGGCGAAATCCGAGACGACACCCTCGTCGAACTCCTTCGCTCCACCGAGCGCCGTCGCCCCCCACACGATCTGAGCGGTGCGCTCGACCACCTCGGCGGCGTGCAACGCGTCCGCGGGATCGCGCCCGACACACACCAGACCGTGGTTCGCCATGAGCGTCGCGCTGCGATCGCCGAGGGCCTCGGACACGACGTCGGCCAGTTCCTCGCTACCGGTGCGTCGGTAGTCGCACACGGCGACCTCGCCACCGATGTAGACGATGACCTCCTCGATGACCGCCGGGATCGCCCTGTGGGCGATCGCGAACATCGACGCATACGCCGGGTGGCAGTGGACCACGCCGCCCACCTCCGGGTGGCGGGAGTAGCACGCCAGATGGAGCGACTTCTCCGACGAGGGCGATCCCCGACCGTCGACCATCTCGCCCGCCGCGTCGACACGCACGACGTCGTCGCTGTCCATGGAGGGATACGGCACCGACGACGCCGTGAGGGCGAACGTCCCGTCGTCGAGCCGTGCCGAGACGTTCCCGGCGGTCCCGACGACCAGCCCGATGCGGTGCATCTCGCGCGCGACGCGCGCGACCTCCTCGAGCTCCGGGAGGTGACCGTCACGCGTCGAAAGGGCCTCAGGTGCGGACATTCCAGACCTCCGGGTTGGCGAGACGCTCGGGCCGGACACCCGAGAGCACCCGCTCGATGTCGGCCACGACCATCGCTGAGTGGCGGGTCTCGGTGTCGTAGGTGGCTCCCCCGATGTGGGGGGTGAGCACCACGTCGTCGCGCAGGGTGAGGGGGTGGCCCTCGGGGAGCTGCTCGCCGTCGAAGTGGTCGAGGGCGGCGCCACCGAGGTGACCGCCCTCGAGCGTCGCGACGAGCGCGTCGAGGTCGTGCAGGGCCGCACGCGACGCGTTGATGAACACGGCACCGGGCTTCATCGCCGCGAACCTGGCGGCGTCGAACATCCCGATCGTTTCAGGGGTCACGGCGGCGTGGACCGACACCACGTCGGACTCCGCGAGCAGGTCGTCGAGCTCGTGGGAGGCGTCGGGGGCGAACGGGTCGCTCGTGATCACCTTCATCCCCAGACCTTCGAGACGCCAGGCGAGAGCGCGGCCGACCGCGCCGTAGCCGACGATGCCAACCGTGCGACCGGCGATCTCCCACGCCCGGTAGCGCTGGTACGGCAGGGTCTCACCGAACACGTTGCCTGTCCGCACATCGCGATCGGCTGGGAGAATGCGTCGCGTGAGCGCGATCAGCAGGCCGATCGTCAACTCCGCCACGGCGTCCGCGTTGCGACCCGGCGCGCACACCACCGGCACCCCCGCCGCGGTGGCACCGGCGAGGTCCACGTTGGATGGCACACCACGGGTGGCCGCCACGACCTCGAGCGGCCTTTCGAATACCGGCCCGGACACGAAGTCCGCTTCGCACACGAGCAGCGTCGCACCACAGCGGTCGAGGCGCTCGGCGAGGTCGTCGGGGCCGTGCAGCTTTATCGGTGTGTGATCGATCCACGGGTCGAGCTCGACCTCGGCGAGTCGGCGGAGCGCGTCGAGCGCTTCACCACGAAGTGGCGCCGTGACCAGCGCCCTGCGGGGATGTGTCATGGCCACAGTGTGCCGTCTCCGGCAGCGGGCCAACGACGCAACCGGACCCGGGGCGCAGACTCTCAGTTCAGAGGTGGGAGGTCGCCGAAGTCGAGGCGGATGCCGTCGAGTGCGTCGTCGGGGTCCCCGGCCTCCTGTTCGACCTCGACGGTCGTCTTCTCCGGTTCGATGATCTCCCCTACGGCGAGCATCGCCGCGGCGAGGACCGAACCCGATCCGCCCCGCCTGCGGGCGCGGAGCGTCGGCAGATCACCGTCGACGATCAGTTCGATCTCCTCGGCGGACGGCCCGGACGGCGCCCACCGCGCGGTGTCGTCGTCGATCCCGTCGCCGTGTCCGTCTGACCGGGCTTCTGCCTCCATCACCTGAGTCTGCCGCACCACCCGGCGCGACGGACCGCACCGGTCGATCATCGGGGTCGCCTACCGTTGACACCCCAGTGGCCGGCACGCCTGTCGCGACCCCGATCCGAGGACGACGATGATCCAAGCCCACGACCCCCGGGCCGAGGCGCAGAGCCTTCTCGGTGACGGGTACCTGGCCCACGTGCTCGAGCCGAGCCCGCCGCCGGTCGGCGCACCCGACTTCGCCGACGATCCGGCCGTTCCCGTCGACCGCACCCGGCCGACGGTCACGCCGACGACGGCAGGCACGACCACCTGGGACGACCTGGCACGCGCCGACACCGCGATCGCGCACTTCGCCCGAGCCAGATGGCTCGGCGCCTGGGCACCCCTACGCGAACCACCGGCTGGGCTCGTCGCAGCGCGCGAGGACCTCCACCGCGTCGCCTACTCCCTGGTCGCAGAGGCGCGGCGTGTCTCGACGGGCAAGTTCGGCCTGCGCTTCACCCGCGGCGGCTTCGGAACACCGTTCTTCGACGACGACCGCCAGGTCCGCGTCGAGGACGGACGCCTGGTCCTCCAGAGCGCGGGTGCGGTGGCGTCCACGGAACTCACGACGCTCAACGCGGCGGCCGCCCATCTGGATCTGGCGCCGGGCACCGACGCCGCCGAACACGACAGCCCCGATCAGGGCGACCTCGATCGTCCCCTGGCCATCACCCCCGAGGGGGCGGACTTCGTCGCCGACTGGTTCGGTTTCGCCACGTCGGTGCTCGAAGAGATGCGGCTGACCGGCGGCGCCCTGGACGTATCGAGGGTCCAGCTCTGGCCGGGACACTTCGACGTCGCCATCGAGATCGGCGACGGCGACTCGGGTCGGCGCGCCACCTACGGCGCCTCCCCTGGCGACACCGCACACGACGCGCCGTATCTGTACATAGCGCCGTGGGCCTCGGTGCCCGATGACGCGTTCTGGGATTCAAACGCGTTCACCGGAGCCGAGCTCGGATACGCCGACATTCTCGATGCCGACGACCAGCGCGGGCGCGCCCTCGGGTTCTTCCGAGAGGGCCACCGGATCCTCACCGACTGACGTTCGGCGCGAGGCGTGGGATCAGCGACGCGGTGGACTCAGGGGACGGAGGCCTATCCGCCGTCGTCGTGAGCAGCGCCCGCGAGGATCCAGTCGAGACCGCGCCGGGCCGCGGCGAGGCCGGGTTCCCGCAGTGCATGACCCATGCCGTCGACGAGATCGAGCCGGGCCGGGCCCGCCGCCGCGGCGTGGAGCTCGTCGGCGGCCGCGGGGTCCAGGAGCCGGTCCGCGCGCCCGTGCACGATCCACACGGGCACCGACACCCGACTGATTCTCTCCCGCGGGGGCGTAGGTAGCCGCAGGCCTTTCGCGATCCGCACGCCCGGGTGATACCGGGCGAGCATCCGCCCCGGCGCGGTCCGGGTGATGAACGTCACGTAGGCGGTCACGAAGCTCGGTTTCGCCTGCCAGCGCGACGGGCTCGAAATCAGCAGCAGTCCGGCGATCTCCGGTGAGCCGGGGGGCCGCTCGTCGAGATAGCCGAGCACCGCCGCTCCGCCCATGGACACGCCGACGAGCACCACCGGGGTGTCGGTCCGGGCGACGGAGACCGCCGCCGCGACGTCGTGGCGTTCGCGGTCGCCGAGCGTCGACTCACCGCCCGAACGGCCGTGGCCGCGTCCGTCGTAGGTCACGATGTCCACGTCGTCACCGCCGAGAGCCTCGACGAGAGCGACGATCTCGGGGTGGGACCGGTGGGCGGTGAAACCGTGCACGACCACGACGGTCGCAACGGGTTCCCGAACCCGCCGGTGAAGAACCGCGAGGTCGACGTCGTCGGCGGTGACGACCCGCAGGTCGTCGATGTCGACGCCCGTCACGTCGAGAGTCGGGTCACGTCGAGGTGTTCAGCGCCACGGCGAGTACGAGCGCCACGGCGACCACGACCACGGCGACGAGGAGGAACAGGCCGGCCAGGCGGACCCATACGGGGCGACCGGCGAGAAGGCCGGACGGCTCGACGACGCCGATACCCAAGACGTTGCACGCGTAGTCCACGTCGTCGGCGCGCACGGTGATGTCGAAGGGACCCGAACCGTCGCGTCGACCGGCCATCACCGTCGCGCCCACACCGGCGCGGCGCAGGTGGTCGATCAGCACCGCGGCCTCCTCGCGCGTGGCGACACGCCAGATCGGCTGTCCGCCACCGTAGGCCACGTCGCTACCTCCCTCGCTCTCCGGGATCCCTTGTCTAGTCGTCGCAGCGCTTCTCCCGCCACGGCTCCATCCTGCGAATCCGACGCGACGGTACCGTTCGATTCATGAGCGAGGGACGGATATCCACAGAGGTCACGGACGGGATCGGCTGGCTCGTCCTGGACAACCCGCAACGCCGCAACGCGATGGACCTGGCGATGTACCGTGCCGTGCCGGCGGCCGTCGACCAGCTCGTCGACACAGAGGTGGCCGTAATCATCGTGCGGGGAGCGGGAACCGAGGCGTTCGGCGCCGGCTCGGACATCTCTCAGTTCACGCGTGAACGGACGGGCCCGGCGGCGCGCCACTACAACGACGTCGAGCACCGGGCCCAGGCGGCGCTTCGAGCCGTCGACGTCCCGGTCATCGCGATGATCCACGGCCCGTGCATGGGCGGCGGAATCGGGATGGCCGCGGCCGCCGACCTGCGCTACGCGTCCGAGGACGCCGTGTTCGCGGTGCCACCGGCCCGCCTCGGCGTCGGTTACGACCCCCGGGCGGTGACGACCCTGGTGGAGACCGTCGGACCGACAGCTGCACGCGAGTTGCTGTTGACAGCCCGGCGTTTCGACGCCGCGGAAGCCCTACGTCTCGGCTTCGTCAACGCCGTGGTCGCGGGCCCGGAGCTCGAAGCACACGTCGTGGACGTCGCCACGGGGATCACCCGACTTGCGCCACTGACGTTGAGCGCGCTGAAACGGGCGTCCTACGAAGGGACGACCGCGGCCACCGTGGCCGCCACCGACCGTTGCTACGCGTCGGCGGACTACCTGGAGGGGATAGCGGCCTTCACCGAGAAGCGCCCACCCGTTTTCCGCGGACACTGAACGACGACGGGCCGCGTTGCCGACTGCAGCGGGGCCCCGTTCTCACTTGGGGCCGCGCCGACCCCACCAGTCGTCGAGACGCAGCTTCGTCGCTTCCACGTCGAGATCCGGCTCTCGACGCTTGAGCTCCAGGAGGAAGGCGAGCGCCTCGCCGATCTCGGGACCCGCGGGAATCCCGAGGTGGTCCATGACGGCGCTGCCGTCGAGCAACGGCCGCTCGGCGGCGCGGCGGTCGGCCTCGGCCAGATCGGAGATCCGCTGCTCCAATTCGTCGACGTGGTGCTGCAGGTCGAGTGCCTTGCGACGGTTCCTCGTGGTGCAGTCGCTGCGGACGAGTTCGTTGAGCAGGCCGAGCAGTGGACCCGCGTCACGGGCGTAGCGTCGTACCGCCGCGTCGCTCCAGCCGTCGCTGAAACCCTTGAAACGTCCCGAGAGGCGGACGAGTTCGGAGACGTCGTCGACGACTGCCTCGTCGAAGTCCAGCGCGGCCAGGCGCTTGCGAGTCATCCGGGCGCCCACGGCCTCGTGATGGCGGAACGTGACCCCACCGTGGTCGAAGGACCGCGTCCGGGGCTTGCCAATGTCGTGGAAAAGCGCCGCCAGGCGTAGTACGAGGTCCGCCCGTGTCTTGGCGGTGACCGCGATGGTGTGCGCGAGAACGTCTTTGTGGCGGTGGATTGGGTCCTGTTCGAGTTCGAGCGCGGGAAGTTCCGGGATGATCTCCTCGGCCAGACCCGTCTCGACCATCTCCCATAGACCGTCCGTGGGGTCATCGGCGACGAGAACCTCTGTGAGATGTTCGCGCTTCGCCTCGACATCCATGACCCTCAGTGTGCCGACAGCGTCGCGCCGTCGCACGGCGGCGTGCCGATCCGAGTCCGAAAGCGGTCGGCGACGCGACGGGGGCTAGCCTCGGCCCGGTGAAGGCACTCCTCTTCGAGCGCCGCGAGGCGCGCTACGCCGCAGCGAGGATCGCTTCGTCGCTGCGGCCCGGCTCCGGCGCACGCGTCGGACCGCTCAGCGTCCGCGACATCGACCCACCCGAGCTTCCCGGCGACGACTGGCTGCGGGTCGCGCCCCGGCTTTCGGGCATCTGCGGCAGCGATCTCGCCACGCTCTCCAGCCGGACCTCGCGCTACTTCGAGCCGCTCGTCTCACTCCCCTTCGTCCCCGGCCACGAGATCGTCGGGACCCTCGACGACGACACGCGTGTCGTCGTCGACGCCGTGCTCGGTCATGCGGCCCGCGGCGAGGCGCCGCCCCACGCGGGCGCCGCCCCCGGAGACGGCCTGGACTACGGCCACCTGGTCACGGGCCCGATCGAAGCCGGGATCCAGACCGGTTCGTGCCACTCGACGGGGGGCGGTTGGTCCTCGCAACTGGTCGCCCACGCCTCCCAACTCCACGAGGTCCCCGACGATCTCGACGACGATGCGGCCGTGATGGTCGAACCCACGGCCAGCGGCATCCATGCGGCCCTGCGCGGCGACGTCGGTCCCGGCGACACGGTCGTGGTTCTCGGAGCGGGGACGATCGGACTGTGCACGATCGCAGCACTGCGCAGCGGCTCGCAGGCGGCCACGATCATCGCCACGGCGAAGTACCCCCACCAGCGACGCCTCGCCGCGGAACTGGGCGCCGATCTCGTCGTCGCACCCTCCGAGATCCGCCGTGCCGTGCGACGCGCGGTCGGCTGCCGGATGACGGGCGAGGTCCTCTCCGGAGGCGCCGACGTGACGATCGACGCCGTCGGCTCCGCAGGCTCGTTCGGCGACGCGGTCGCGGTGACCCGACCCCGGGGACGTGTCGTGTTGTGCGGAATGCCGGGGAAGATCGGCGTCGACCTGGCACCGGTGTGGCACCGCGAGACCGAAGTCGTCGGGGCCTACACCTACGGGACCGAGCGGCTCCCGGACGGATCGGCCGTGCACACCTTCGACCTGGCGCTCGAGCTCGTGCGCCGGGCCGGGCTCGGCAGACTCGTGTCGGCTCACTACCGCCTCGACGACTACGTGGAGGCCGTCGCCCACGCAGCCGAGGCGGGCCCCCGCGGGGCGGTCAAGGTGGTCTTCGACCTACGCGACACAACGGGCGACTGAGCCGCCACAACGACGAACGCCCGCATCTCGACGATGCGGGCGTGTCTCGGGCCAGCCCTTCCGGGCCGCTTCGGAATCTGGTCGGCTACGCCTACTTCTCTTCGCGGAAGAGGACGTGCTTGCGGGCGACCGGGTCGTACTTCTTCAGCTCGATCCGCTCGCGCTGGTTCACCTTGTTCTTGGTGGTCACGTACGTGTAGCCGGTGCCGGCTGTCGAACGGAGCTTGATGATGGGTCGCTTGTCGCTACCGGCGGGCATCAGACCTTCTCCCCACGACGCCGCATGTCCGCGAGGACGCGGTCGATGCCGTTCTTGTTGATCGTCTTGAGGCCCTTGGCGCTCACGGTGAGGGTGATCCACCGCTTCTCGCTCGGGACCCAGAAACGATGCTTCTGGACGTTGGGGTCCCAACGACGACGCGTGGCACGGTGTGAGTGCGAGACGTTGTTGCCGAACGCTGGCTTGCGACCGGTCACCTGGCAGATCTTGGACATAGGGCCACGAGTCTACCGGTGCGTACCGAGACTCCACTAGCGTCGATCTCACCCCCGCCGAAACGGAGAATCTCCCCCGTGACCGACGTCGACAGACCCGCCGTTGCCGAGCCCATCTCGTTCCACTTCGACCCCCTGTGCCCGTGGTGTTGGCAGACGTCGCGCTGGATCCGACAGATCCGCGAACTCGGCCTCGTAGAGGTCACCTGGGCGTTCTTCTCGTTGTCGATCGTCAACTGGGACGGGCCCATTCCCGAGTTCGACCCGACCGACGCCCGTGGGGTCGCTGCGCTGCGCACGGCCGTCGCGGTGCGCGACGGCTTCGGCAACGACGCGCTCGACCGCTACTACGCCTCGCTCGGACACAGGATCTGGGACGAGGTGGCCTCGCCCGACAACGTCACGACCATCGAGGGCGCGCTCGGCGACGCCGGCCTCGATGCGGGCCTGTGCCCACAGGCGCTGGAGGACCACACCACCTGGGAGACGGTCCTGCGCGAGCACACCGAGCTGTGCGACGAGACCCGCAGCTTCGGCGTGCCGACGATCCGCCTGGATGGCGGGACCGGCCCCGCCATCTTCGGCCCGGTCATCTCGAATCCGCCGGCGTCCGACGAGGAGGCCGCCGAGCTGTGGACGCACGTCGCCTGGCTGGCGCGCTACGAAAACTTCAGCGAGCTGAAGCGCGAGCGCACGATCGAACCCGACCTCGAGCGCTTCCGCGTCCGAGCGCGGGAGCGTGCTGCGAGAGGCTGAACCCGCAGGTCAGTCGGTGGGCGGCACCGGCGGTGGTGTGCCGCCGACGGCCGCCGCGATGAACGCCGCATACCACTGCTGGCCCACGTACTCCATGTGGGTGCCATCCACCACGAACCATCCGGGCTGGTCCCGGGAGTAGTCGTACCAGTCCAGGACCGTGACGTTGTCATAGCGGGCCGCGCCCGCCCATAGCTCCGCGTTGACGACATCCTGCCATCGTTGGGTGACCCGCACGGTCAACACGAACACCCGCTCGACGCCGGCGAGCGGCGCCATCATGGCGTCGAACGCCCCGGCGTTGATGGGGCCGTTGTGGCCCGTGTGGATCACCACGACGTCGCCGACCTGGCCCGCCGCGACCATCTCCGACAGCGCGTCGACGGTCTTCGTCCAGTGACGCGCCTCCTCCGCGTTGATGACCAGTTCGGGGAAGGACGCACCCAGCGGACCCGCTGCACCGAGCATCACAGAATCGCCGAGGGCCACGACGCGCCCGGGAACGGCGGGTCCCGGGTCCGGCGTGGGCGACGGCGTCGGCACCTCGGTCGGGTCCGGCGTGGGCACCTCGGTCGGGTCGGGCGTCGGCGTGATGCTCGGGCCCGGGTTCGGCTCGCCCGGCGGTGTGGGGTCTGGCGCGGGGTCTGGTGTGGGGGCCACGGATGGCTCAGGCGTCGGTTCCGGCGTGGGGACGACCGGCACGCCACCGGGCCCGGCTGGTCCACCCTCGGCGGGAGGAGGCGGTGCCGCCACCTCGACGGACGCTCCTCCACCCGCGTCGACACGGGGGACGATCAACCCGCCCGCTGCGGCGACCACGACCACTGCGACCATCGCGGGCCGCAGCGACAGCGACGGGGCCCGGACCGAGCCGGCCCAGCGGCGCAGGGTCGCTCCGACGCCGTCACGACGCATCGGCGTCTCCACGAACCGGTAGGACACCTCGGCAAGGACGAGGGTCACCGCGATCCGCAGCGCGTGGAGGCGCCACCCGCTGAGGTCGACGTCGAGACGCGGCTGGGTGACGACGATCACCGGCCAGTGCCAGAGGTAGATCGAATAGGAACGGACACCGACCCACCGCAGCGGTTCGACCGACAGTAGGCGGGCGAGCACTGAGCCGGGCACCGCCACAGCTGCGATCACCACCGCCGTGGTGAGAGCTACGAGGAGGAAGCCTCCGCGGTAGAGGTGGTCGTCGAACTCGCTGGTTGCCCATGCCCACCAGGCGAGGCCGACGAGCCCGGCCATGCCCAAGAGGTCGGCGACGCGACGACCCGCGGGCCCGATGGCCCAGCGGGCCGCGGCCGAGCCCATCACGAAGGGTCGCCACGCGAAGGCGAGCAGCGCTCCCACGAGCAGCGCCGCCGCGCGGGTGTCCGTACCGAAGTAGATGCGTGAGGTGTCCGTCAGCGGCTCGTAGAGAATCCACATGGCGGTGGTCGATGCGGCGATGCCGACGACGGTCACAGCCGCGAGCCGCTTCATTCCGATGAAACGGAGGCCGCCCGCGAGAACCAGGGGCCAGACGAGGTAGAACTGCTCCTCCACGGCGAGCGACCACAGGTGTTGGAACACCTCGGGGCGCCCGAAGGAGTCGAAATAGGAGCGGTCCTCGACTATCAGGAACCAGTTGGTCACATACGTCGCCGCGGCTGCGATCTCGCCGCCGACTCCGCCGAGGTCCGAGGGCATGACGACCGCCATGAAGGCCACCGTCCCCGCGACCAGGAGCGCGACCGCCGGCAGCAGTCGGCGCGCCCGCCGCAACCAGAATCCCCGCAGGTCGATGGCTCCCGAGGACTCGTGTTCGTGCAACAGGAGCGCGGTGATCAGGTACCCGGAGACGACGAAGAAGACGTCGACACCGAGGAATCCACCCGGCAGCCACGAAGCGCCGGTGTGATAGGCGACGACGGCGATGACAGCGAGGGCGCGCAACCCGTCGAGCCCGCCGAGGTAACGGTGACCCCGGGTCGTGCTCGCGGCAGCCGGGGATGACTCCCCGAAGATGCGGACGCGTCGACTCAACACCTGACCTCGCTCGAATGGTCTCCGCCCGCAGAACCGCACAGTAGCAACACCACCCACGGCACCGACACCCGCGCGGGGGTGAAATCCGCGGAAAACCACTTCAGGGAAAACGAGGGAGGCCCCCGTATGCACACGGGGGCCTCCGGCAGGGGCAGACGCTTCCTCCAGGGGAGGAACGTTGCACACACATGGTCGGCCACCATTGAGGAGAATCCGATCCCCAAAGTTGAGGATTCATCGCCCGGGCAGCGGATTCGGCGCCACCGGCAGGCTGGTGGTTCAGGACATCTGCAAGGCCGTGGTGCGGCCAGGGTGGGCCGACGTTGTTCAGCGCCCGCCCAGTGGCACCCGATCGCGACGGTGTCATAGCGAATTGCAGCCTCACGGTGGGCCGGCGGACCACCAATTCGCTATGACACTGCTCCCGCGCGCGACCGCCGGGACATCGTCCGCACGATGGGCCTCGACGCCACGCGCGACGCCACATCGGCGCCCGGGCACGTTCGGGCCTTGCAGATGTCTCGCAACATCACCGAGCGCCCA
Organism: Acidimicrobiales bacterium; assembly: GCA_040219085.1. Lineage (NCBI taxonomy): Bacteria > Bacillati > Actinomycetota > Acidimicrobiia > Acidimicrobiales > Acidimicrobiales bacterium. Next base: position 3,163 of record JAVJTC010000041.1, on the reverse strand, counting down.
CGGCAGGAATCGAACCTGCGGCCTACCGCTTAGGAGGCGGTCGCTCTATCCGACTGAGCTACGTGGGCGGGGCCGGGAGAATTGGTGGCGCGAAACCCCGGCGGTCGGAGTCTAGGGGCGAGCTGAACGTGGGCTGGTGGCTCGGGTGGGCGCTCCCGAGGTCCGCACCAGCCGCAGCGCGGCGCTCTGGGGTCCTCTAGGGCCGGTTGGAGACGCGCTGAAGCCGTCGGGTGGGCGCCGGGGTGGGTTCAGGCGGCGGTGACTTGCTCGCGTCGTCGTCGGTGTTCGTGGAGGGCGACGCTGTTGACGCTCAGGGCGAAGCCGATGAGGTTGACGTGTTGGCGGGCGTGGCCGACCGAGTGGGCGCGACCGAGCCAGAGGGTGTCGTCGAGGTGGCGGTTGATGGATTCGGCGTCGTTGCGTCTGGCGTAGAGCCGGGCGAAGTCGTCGTCGCCGGGTGCGATGGGTCGGACGTTCTCGGTGCGGTTGAACCCGCGCTGTTTGTCTTCGGCGTTTCCGTGGAGTCGGACGGTGACTGCTCCCCCGCCGGCCCAGTCCGGCAACGCGTACTCGTTGTACCAACGGAACCGACCCGAGCTGTTGGTCCGCCGGTGGGTGCGAACCCGGGGTAGTGCGATGAACTCGAGGTCGCCGTTGTCGAGCATCCGCCCGATACCGACCATCCCGCCACGGGCGTAGACGTCGACGGTCGTCTCGGTGCCGTCCGGTCCGGTGAGGGTCTTGGTTTCGACGTAGACGAGCTTCTCCTGGCGCTGATCCATCTCATCGCGGCGGGGGTCGTCGGCGCCTTTGACCTTGGCGGTGACGCGGTTGACGGGGAGAAGGCCCAGGTCTCGCAGCAACCGTTGGTGATGGACACCACGCAGCGCTGTGTCGTAGATGACGCCCTGTGCTCCGGGGCACAGGGGCACGAGCCGTTCGAAGCATCCCATCGCTGCGGCGGCTTCGCCGCCCGGTTGGGGGACCCAGTCGACGTCGAGGATGATCCGACCGCGCACATCGGTCGTGCGTGCGGCGACCATGACGAACTTGGTGCCCCACGCGGCTTCGCCCGTTCCTTCCCAGTGCGCCCTGCGTCAGGCTCGGCTCGCCGCGGTGTGATCTCTCCGGTTGTCGGGTCGACGCGGGTGTCGCCAGGTCTGGCACGGAACAGCGGAGCGACGACCTTTCCATCCGCATACAACATGCGCGACAGGTCCGGATGGGTCCATGACCCGCCGCCGTCCTCGCGGAGCAAGCCGATCTCGCGGGCCTGACTGACGGCGAGTTCGCAATGCCGCTCGGCGAGCGCTTCAAGAACCTCGGGGGCGGTGAGGTAGCGGTCGCGGCCATAGAGATAGTGGTGGCGGCGCATTGGCCGCTCCGGTAACCACATCTCGACGTCGTCGGGGAATCGGCGTCGAACGTCACGGCGGATCAGTCGCCACACGAGGGGGTGCGCGAGTTCGGCTTCGACGCGTCGAGCGGAACCGAACACCGACAACAGCGCCTCCCACAAGATCAACGTCCAGGCCGGGTAGTCACGCGGCCGACCGCCGCGCTTTGGATCCAAGTTCGGGATGACGTCGCCGAGTTCGTAGAGGGCGGGGTTGGCGAGAATCGCTTCTATCTTCTCGATCGACGAGATCCCCTCGACCCGCTCGGCCACCACTCAGCCGCCCGCGGGCTCGTCGTTGCCGTCAGAGTCAGTGGTCCAGTTCCAGTCGATCAGCCGCGCCGCCCGGTCCAAGCTGCGTATCCCCAGCCGGAGCGCGACCTCCTCGATCCGCCCCGTCTCCGCCATGACCTGTTGACCCGCCCAGGCGACCACCGACAACGGCCGCACGTCGGGCTCGCTAGCGAGGCCGGCTCGGCGAAACACATCGGCGACTGCGACGCACGACGCGGCCTGGCGGTGATAGTCCGACCCCCGCTTTCCGTCATAGACAACGAGGCGCTGCAGGTCCGGGCCCACCGCTGCAGCCGCCGCGCGAGTTGGACCACCCCCCACTCCGACAAATGGACCCGGCGCGGGACGGTGCGGCCGCTGCCGACAGTCCATACCCGACCGCCTTGCAAATCGACGTCAGCGACCCGCACGTGACCGATCTCCGCGGAGCGAAGCGACGCCTCCCCCAATGCCCACGCCGCGGACAGCCGCGACGATGAATGCGCCGCCGCACGACACACCCCCACCTCATCATCAATCAACGAGCGCGTCTTCAACGACGACCGCGGCGGCAACACCAGGTCCAACGTCGGATCCGACTCGGCCAACCCGAGGTCGCGAGCGGTGCGGAACAACAGCCGCAGCGTCGACCGACGCAGATGCATAGTCGCCGAAGACGGCTCACCTGCGGAAGTCGGAGCTCGCACGAAGCTTTCGGCAACGGCCGGCCCGACTTCGCCGAGCGCTCCGAGACCCACGCGACGGCAGAACGAGCCGAATCGGCCAACCAGATCCAGCACCCGTGGTAACGACTGAACCGACAGAGAACCCGACGCCCTCAGCCCGTCAGCCACGGCCTGCAACTCGAACGCAAGTGACGATTCGGGCACGCGCCGCGAGGCATGCATAGGCTCATCCACGTCGGGACCTCCAGGGGTTCCGGCCAGGCCCCGGGGTGTTACCGCACCGCCGGGGCCACGCATTGTTGCGTCAGCGCAACTCTAGTCAAGTAGTTGCGCTCGAGCAACTACACTGGTATCCGATGGCGAGAAGCGTTGACCCGCACGACCTGGTCGACAGTGCCGAGGTCGCTGAACTCCTAGGCCTGGCGAGTTCGAATGCGGTCCGTGTCTACCGACAGCGATACCCGACATTCCCAAAACCGATCGTCAGCAAGGGCAGATGCGTCCTCTGGGACCGTTCGGACATCGAAGGTTGGGATCGAACACGCTCAGGACGACCCCCGGGCTCATAACCCGAAGGTCGTAGGTTCAAATCCTACCCCCGCCACCACACAAGCCCTGGTCACAGCGTTGCTGCGGCCAGGGCTTTGTCGTTCACCGGCCATTCTTCTAACGGATCTTCTAACGGATGATCTGGCACGGGGTGGCATTCGGGCTCATCGGATTCCTGCGGGGGTGAGGGTGTCGAGTAGGTCCCAGTTGGGCTTGCCGGCGTAGAGGAGGGCTCGGATCCGGTAGTTGCGGAATTTCC